>JAHKAY010000019.1:0-32500 GCA_018825785.1 Chloroflexota bacterium
GATTGACCGTCAATACCTGGCCACACCGTTCTATGGAGCGCGCCGGCTGGCCGCCTGGCTCAGGAACCAGGGTCACAGGGTCAACCGCAAACGTGTGCGGCGGCTGATGCAGGTGATGGGCCTCAAGGCCATCTATCGCCGTCCCCGGACCAGTCAGCCGGCGCCGGGCCACAGAACCTACCCCTACCTGCTGGGCGGCATGGAGATAACGAGGCCGGACCAGGCATGGGCGGCGGACATCACCTACATCCCGATGGCCCGGGGCTTCCTGTACCTGGTGGCCATCATGGACTGGCGCAGCCGCTGCGTGCTCTCCTGGCGGCTGTCCAACACCCTGGACGGCGACTTCTGCCTCGAGGCACTGGAGGAGGCACTCCGAAAGGGCCTGCCTCACATCTTCAACACCGACCAGGGAGCTCAGTTCACCGCCGAGGCCTTCACCGGGATGCTGGATCGACACGGGGTGAGGATCAGCATGGACGGGAAAGGGCGCTACAGCGACAACCTGTTCGTGGAGCGGCTGTGGCGCACGGTCAAGTACGAGGAGGTGTATCTGAAAGCATACCAGGATGGCAGAGAGGCCAGGACCGGAATCGGGGACTACTTCCGCTTCTACAACACCCAGCGTCCCCACCAGGCCCTGGGATACCGGACACCGGGAGAGGCGTACGCCTCAATCCCTATGGAAGCTACGGAAGGAGGTGTGGTAGAATCTTCAGCACCGGGCAGTCTGAGGACGGCAGGGCCCGCTCTTAATATGGCCTCTTCCCTGTCCTAACAATGGGGTCCACCTCAACGACCAGCTTTAATAAACTCATGGTCTTTGGTGGCAATCTTACTGCGGCTGTTCCCAATATGCTGGCACTTGTCGGCTTCGCCGTTGTGTTTGGTATTATCGCCGCCTGGCGTTTCCGCACCAGCGCCGTCTAAAGGCCCGGGTATCCCCAGGACGGTCGGCGTCAGCTAAGTATTGCGGATGGGTGCTCTTGGAACGGGTGAGTCCTCAGAACCAGCGAGAACAGGTAGGGGTAGTTCGATTTCAGATGTTCAACATAGTCCAACCATTCACTGGCCAGGTGGTCATAGAACCTGCGGATATCATTTGCCAAGTGCGCCAGGTCCTTCTCGGGTAGATTGGCAGTCGACGGTCTGGCCTCGAGTTCCTCGTCCAGGTGGGTAAGCGCCCACAGCAGGCTGGTGAAACGGTCGTGCTCAAGCAGACTGGGATTTCCCAGCAATCTCAACAAGAACTCTCGTTTCCCCGCCAGGAACGCTTTAAGACCTTCCAGGTTTACACTGTGACAGTCAACCTCAATTCTCAGGTGGTAAGCAAACTCCGCAGCTTTTCGGAAATCTCTATGCGTCCACTGTTCCGTGATATTAAGGTGCTGGGCAATCTCCGTGCGGTTGTCGAATTCCTTGAGGAGAGAATTGAGCAGGTGGTTTCCAGCTTCGCTGAAAAAAGCCCCCACTACCATGTTGAGCTTCTGTAGCTTGCCCTCTTTCTCCCTGCGGGCAAGGATGCGTTCAATTATTACCACGACAAGCAAAACTTGCAGCGGCAGAAATGCTAGGTCGCCGAGCATGTATATGAAGATGTGGTGCACATCGTGGAAGATGAGGTAATGAACAAAGTATAGTATCACGGAGAGGGTCAAGAATATCAAAGCCAGAGAAATAAAGAAGGAATAGCGCTTTATCATTGGCGGGGAGCCATTATGAAATACATCCTATTTTTGCCTGAAGCGGATGATAGCACATATCCCGAGCCAAGCATACGCCACAACCGAACCGCGATTGAACGCTCGCTATCCAATTGAATGCTTACCTGGTTGCCAGCGTGCTCTTCAACAAGACCCCGTTGGCCCAATACAGACCTGTCGTACTGGAGGGCAAGAGGTCGTAGGTCGTACCGCTGTCATAGGCCACAAGCTCCACCGCTACCACCAGCGCCCCGTTCAGGGTATCGCCCGCCTGGTAATCGCCCAGTGCTCGTCCCTCAGCCGTGGGGTGGCCCAGCGACGCGGTCACAATACGTCCGTCGTTCAGTTTAACCCTTACTACCTGGAAGGACGACGGCACAGGGGTCACCGCGGTCTCGACCACCGAGGCCCGGACACGCTCTCCCCAGCCGTCCACCGTCCACACGGCCATCCCTTTGCGCAACTGCTCTACCGGGACCGGTCCGGCAGGAGTATCTATGAGACTTCCCCTCGCCAGGCAAATGGGACACGTGTTGAAGCTTGGTTCTCGTTTCAGTACCGTTATCTCACCCCACCGTGTGATGGTCCCGTCTATGCGCTCCCCCTGGCCTTCTCCCACTCGTAGCGTGAAGTTGTAGACATCGCCAGAAGCAGTAGTCTGGACTGCGAAGGTGAGTTTCTTGTGCTCCCGGTAGATACGCAATTTCTCCTCGTTGGTGTACGGGGCTTTGTTCGGCAGGCCAAGATATTCCAGGACCGCGGAGAATTCAGCCTCGTTCGTCCTGATGACAGGAAACTGCTCCAGAGCGTTCTTCTCTTCTTGTCCCTCTCGCGCCACCGGGTAGAAATCGGGGTCGCAGTAAAACACCTCACCGAACCTGGAAACCAGACGGTATTTCAGCTGTGGTAGCGAGTAGCTGACAGGGGGCGTTGGCGTCTGCGTTCCTGGAGTCTGTGTTGTTGGCGTCTGCGTCGTTGGAGTCTGTGTACCTGGTGTCTGCGTCGGTTGCACTCCGCACGCTGACGGAAGAAAGACTAGCCCTGCTGCAAGCAGTGCCAACCATATCATCGTGATACGCGATTTTTTCATCCTCTACTCCAGCGGAACCAGTTTAATCTCAAAGACCTTGGGCCACAACTTTCCGGTTACAAACAGACGGTCATTCTCAGCGTCATACGCGATGCCGTTGAGAACATCCACGGGCTCCCGCAGCTCTTCCTGACCGAGAAGTCCATCCATTTCTATCCAGCCAATCACCTTACCGGTAGTGGGTGAGAGCCTGGCAATGCGGTTTGTTAGCCAGACATTGGCATAGATCTCCCCTCGGACGTATTCTAGTTCATTCAGTCTGGTGACAGGTCCGAAATTGTCAGATACCTCTATTCGACCGGTTTCCTTGAAGTTGTCTGGATGCAGGAAATACAACGTGGAGGTACCATCGCTCATGACCAGGTGATTTCCATCATGGGTTATGCCCCAGCCCTCGGTTGAGTACGTGAACTGCTCCAGTAACTCAAAACTGTTCTTGTCGTACACGAACCCGATTCCTTCTCTCCATGTCAGCTGGATTATCCTGTCTCTCCAAATAGTAATTCCCTCACCAAAGAGCTGCTCTGGCAGCTTGCGAATCTGCAGGACCTCTCCCGTCTCCAAATCTACCCTGCGTAGGGTAGAGGCCCCGTAGAGCCCCGTTCCTTCATATAGAGCGCCGCCACTGAAGACCAGTCCTTGCGTAAAAGCCTTTTGGTCATGAGGATAAGTATTGATAATCTCATATGTATATATGGGGACAGCCTGTACTGTGGCGGGACCCGGTGACATGGGAAGCCCTGAGCAGGAGGCAAGAGGAAGGACCAGCAATGATGTAACCAACGCCAGGAGCAAAATCCCGGAACGAGCACTCATAGAGGCTCCCCTAAGCGGACAATTCGCAGGCAATATAGCGGTCTGGGTTGATACTCTTCACAGCCGTGATTGTCCTAGTGTTTCTCCAGCAGGTCTTTCATAGGCGTCCAGTAGTAATCACGCCATCCCTGGCTGATGTCATCGTAGAACTCCACAGGAACCCCAGTCTGAGTTAAAGTCAGGCGTGTACTGCCCGGGACCCCTTTCAGCGAAAACGTGGCCTGGGAGTAGTGGCCTTCCGGCCAATCGCTGTACCGCCACGACTGGACAATCTTGTGGTCTGGCACCAGCTCAAGATTGACCCCCACGATATCGCCGCCATATATACTGAACTTATCTCCTGCGCGGCGGCTGATGCGCGCCGGAGAGCTGGTGAGAGCAGAATGTTTCTTTGAATCCATAAGCGTCTCATATACCTCGTTGGGACTCGCTTTGAAAGTCACCGACTGGCGAATGGTCCTGGTTTTCATTCCCTGCTCCTCTGTTGCTGACTTTGCTTCACCCCTGGCTGGCAGCGGGTGGGGGGGCGAGGGCGGGGTGGCGGGGGAGGCGGGGGGCAAGGCCCTCCAGGGGCCAGAGCTGCGCCTCCTTCTCCTTCCTCCCCTTTATCTCCGCGGAAGCCTTCTGTAGGGTGCGGGGGCTGACGGTGACACGGAGGGGCATCCCCAGGAGGTCGGCATCGTTGAACTTGACCCCCGGCGATTCCTGCCGGTCATCGTAGAGGACCTCCAGCCCCTCCGCCTCCAGCTCCTGGTAGAGCCTCTCCGCCGTCTCCCTGACCTGGGCCTGTTCCAGGAGGAGGGGGCAGAGGTATATCTGGTAGGGGGCGATGGTGGGGGGCCAGAGGATGCCCTTTTCATCATGGTTCACTTCTGCCGCCGCCGCCATGAGCCTTCCCAGGCCGATACCGTAGCAGCCCATGACCAGGGGATGGACCTTCCCTTCCTGGTCCAGGAACTGGGCGCCCATCTTCTCGCTGATGAAGGTCTCCAGCTTGAAGACGTGGCCCACCTCTATCCCCCGCTCCGAGGCCAGTTCCCGGCCACAGCCGGGGCAGGGGAGGCCCGCCCGGGCCAGGGCGATATCGGTCAGGATGTCCACGGTGAAATCCCTGGGGTAGTTCACATTCTTGATGTGGGTGTCGGGGCGGTTCCCCCCCGCCACCAGGTTCCGGGCCAGGGCCACCGAGTCGTCGGCTACGGTCTTTATCCCCCTGAGCCCCAGGGGGGAGGCCGACCCCGCCACCAGCCCCGCCCCTTTCACCTCCTCCTCGGTGGCCAGCCTCAGCTCAGGACAGCCCAGGGCCCTTTTCAGCTTGGTCTCGTTTATCTCCAGGTCCCCGCGGATGGTGGCGAAGACCACCTCACCGTTGCAGGAATAGAAGACGGCCTTGAGGGTCCTGGCCGTGGGCACTCCCAGGAAGCGGGCCAGGTCTTCAATGGTGATGATGCCGGGGGTGGTGACCTCCTCCAGGGGCAGGGGCTTTTCCTGGGAGGGGTTGCCTTTCTGAAAGGAAGCCTTTTCCGCATTGGCGGCGTAGCCGCAGCCGGGGCAGTGGAGGACCTCGTCCTCGCCGCTGGGGGCCAGGGCCATGAACTCGTGGGAGACCTTCCCGCCGATGGCCCCGCTGTCCGCCTCCACCATCAGGGCGGGGAGGCCGCAGCGGCGGTAGATGTTCTGGTAGGCCACTATCATCTTCTGGTAGCTTTGCTCCAGCCCGGCCTCATCGGCATCAAAGCTGTAGAGGTCCAGCATCTGGAACTCCCGGACCCGGATGAGGCCCCCCCGGGGGCGGGGCTCATCCCGGAATTTGGTCTGGACCTGGTAGAGGAGCAGGGGCAAATCCCGGTAGCTCTTCGTATGGCGGCGGACTATCTGGGTGATGACCTCCTCGTGGGTCGGGCCGAGGAAAAGCTGGTGGTCCCGCCGGTCTTTGAGGGCAAAGAGGGTGGGGCCGAAGCTCAGGTGGCGCCCCGTCTCTTCCCAGAGCTCCACTGGCTGGAGGACGGGCAGGAAAAGCTCCTGTCCCCCCGCCCGGTCCATCTCCTCGCGGATGATGTTTTCTATCTTCCTCAACACCCGCCAGCCCAGGGGGAGAAAGGAATAGACCCCCGAGGCCACCTGGCTTATCATCCCCGCCCGGAGCAATAGCTGGTGGGAGATAGTGTCTGCCTCGGCGGGGGGCTGGCGCAGGGTCTTGGTGAGGAGCCGGGAGACCCTCATCTTGCCAGCCGGAAAAGCTCGCTGCTGAGGGCGGGGAGAAGCTCCTCTTCCTCCACGGTCCTGATGACCTGGCCCTTGAGGAAGAGGGCCCCCTTCCCCTTCCCGCAGGCGATGCCCACATCCGCCTCCCGGCACTCCCCGGGGCCGTTCACCACACAGCCCATGACGGCCACCTTCAGGGGCCTGTCTATCCCCGATAGCATCTCCTCCACCTTCTGGGCGATTTCCGGCAGGTTGTCCACCTCGCAGCGGCCGCAGGTGGGGCAGGAGACCAGCACCGGGCCCTTTTCCAGGTCCAGGGCCTTCAGTATTTCATACCCCTCCCTCACTTCCTCCCGGGGGTCGGGGGTGGTGAGGGAGACCCGGATGGTGTCCCCGATGCCCTCGTTGAGGAGGATGCCTATGCCGATGGCCGAGCGCACAGTGCCCGCCAGCGGGGGCCCGGCCTCGGTGATGCCCAGGTGGATGGGGTAGGGCATCTTCTCCGCCAGGAGGCGGTTGGCCTCCACCGTGGTGGGGACGTCAAAGGCCTTGGCCGATACCTTGATAAGCTCAAAGCCCAGGCCCTCCAGGTATTCCACCTCCCGCAGGGCCGCCTGGGCCAGGCGCTGGGGGAGGGGGCCCTGAAGGTCTTGGGGCAGGCTCCCGGCATTGACCCCGACGCGGATGGGGATCTGGCGCTCCTTGGCCATCTTCACTATCTGGGCCACCCTTTTCCGATCCCCCATGGTGCCCGGGTTGAGGCGCAGGGCATCGGCCCCGGCTTCCAGGGAGAGGAGTGCCAGGCGGTAGTCAAAGTGGATATCGGCGATGATGGGGAGGGGAGATTTCTTTCTTATCTCCGCCAGGGCCAAAGCGGCCTCCCTATCGGGGACGGCCAGGCGGACGAGCCGGCAGCCGGCCTCTGCCAGCTCCCTTATCTGGCGGCGGGTGGCGTGGACATCCCTGGTATCGGTCTTGGTCATGGACTGGACCACGATGCTGGCCCCGCCCCCCACCACCACCCCGCCGATATTCACCGGGCGGGAAAAACGCCTCTTCATTCCTGCCCCATTACTCTCATTAAATCATAATAGCTAACTACCAGCAACAGGCCTATCAGGAGGGCCATGCCGATGAGGTGGACTAGGTTTTCCCGGCGCGGGGAGATACGTTTTCTTCTCACCGCCTCCAGCAGCACAAAGGCCAGCCGTCCCCCGTCCAGGCCGGGGAGGGGAAAGAGATTGATGATGGCCAGGTTGATGCTGAGGAAGGCGGCGAAGGCGAGGAGGGGACCTGGGCCGGCCTGGGCCACCTCCCCGGCAATCTGAAAGACGGCTATGGGTCCCCCCACCTGGGGGGAGGTGCGGCGGACGAACCCGCCCCATATCTCATTGCGGAAGAGCTTCAGCGTATCCACCAGGGCCCCCGCTCCCATGGGGAGGGCCCGCCAGAAGGGATAGGATACCTTTTGGACCTGGGGGTCTTCTGTTGTGACCATTATGCCCACCGCTCCCTGTTCAGGGGGCGGCCGCCACCGGGGGACAACCGTGACCATCAGGGGCTGGCCATCCCTCTGGACCAGGAGCTCCAGGGGGGAGCCCAGGTGGAGCTGGATGCGGTAGATGAGGTCGGCGCTATTTAAGATTTCGTGTCCCCCCGCCTGGACTATCTGGTCTCCCGGGGCCAGGCCGGCCTGCTGGGCGGGGGAGCCGGGGGCTACCTCCTGGAGGACTACCCTGCCCACGGCGGTTTCCTGGGGAAGCATGAAGCTGGCAGCGAAGAGGAAAACGGGCAGCAGGATGTTCATCAGCGAACCGGAGATGAGGACGAGGGTGCGAACCGGGATGGGCTTGCCCGCCAGGCTGCGCGGATTGGTGGGGTCCTCCTCCCCCAGGAGCCGGACAAAGCCCCCCAGGGGGAGGAGGTTCAGGGAATAGGCCGTCTCTCCCACCCTGAAAGCGGCTAGGCGGGGGGGATAGCCCAGCCCAAACTCCTCCACCTTCACCCCGGATAGCTTGGCGGTGATGAAATGGCCAAACTCATGGGCCAGGATGAGAAGGACGATTATGAGGATGACGCTCAGGATATCCAACGAGCAACCTCCAGGGCCTTCTCCCGGCCGGATTTGTCGGCTTCCAGGACCTCCTCCAGGGAGGGGTGGGGGACGGGCCGGTGGCCTTCCATGGCTTTCTCCACCAGGCGGGGGATGGCGGTAAAGGAGATGCGGCGGGAGAGGAAGAGCTCCACCGCCACCTCATCGGCGGCGGAGAGGACCGCAGGCAGGGTCCCCCCCTCCCGCCCTGCCTCCAGGGCCAGCTTCAGGCAGGGGAAGTGCTCATAGTCGGGGGGCTCAAAGGTGAGACTGCTCAATCTCTTCCAGTCCAGGCGGGGGAGGTGGGGGTTTTCCAGGCGCTGGGGGTAGGTCAGGGCATACTGGATGGGCAGGCGCATATCGGGGGGGGCCATCTGGGCCTTCACCGAGCCGTCCGCAAACTCCACCAGGGAGTGGACCAGGCTCTGGGGATGGACCAGGACCTCTATTTTCTCGTAGGGGATGCCGAAGAGCCAGTGGGCCTCTATGGCCTCAAAGCCCTTGTTCATCAGGGTGGCGGCATCAACGGTCACCTTCTTTCCCATCTTCCAGGTGGGGTGGGCCAGAGCCTCCTCCGGCGTTATCCGGGGCAGCTCCTCCAGGGGGAGGCGTAGGAAGGGGCCGCCGGAGGCGGTGAGGACCAGGCGGGCTATCTTCTCCCGTTCCTCGCCCACCAGGCACTGCCAGAGGGCGCTGTGCTCGCTGTCTATGGGCAGAAGCTGGCCGGGGCGGGCCTCCCGCATGATTATCTCCCCTGCCATTACCAGGACCTCCTTGTTGGCCAGGGCCACCCTCTTCCCCGCCCTGAGGGCGGCCAGGGTGGGGGAGAGGCCTGCTTTTCCCGAAGTGGCCACCAACACAAGGTCCACGGCGGGGTGGGCGGCAATCTCCTCCAGGCTGGCCCGGCGGAAGTTGCCGGTGAGGTCGGGGCCATCAAAGGCCACCATCTCCGGCTGCCATTGGGCAACCTGCCGGGCCAGGAGGTCCCGGTTCTTCCCCGCCGCGAGGGCCAGCACCCGGAAGCGCCCCGGGAAAGAGGCCACAACCTCCAGGGCCTGCTGGCCGATAGAGCCCGTGGAGCCCAGGAGGGCCAGGTGGGTCGGCTTATGTGAGTCCTTCATGGGGAAAGGCTTAGAACAGCCCGGTCATTAGATAATAGACCAGTGGGGCGGTGAAGGCAACGCTGTCCATCCGGTCCAGGACGCCACCGTGGCCGGGGAGGATGGCCCCGGCGTCCTTGGCCCCCGCCCCCCTCTTGAGCCAGGACTCGGCCAGGTCCCCCACCTGTCCCAGGACCCCCACCGCCGCCCCGAGATATGCCGCCTGGGTGGAGCTCAAAGGCAGGCCCAGGAGGAGGTCCAGGAGATAGGCGGCCAGGATGGCCCCCAGGAACCCGCCCTCCGCGCCCTCCCGGGTCTTGCCCGGGCTTATCCCTGGCGCGAGAGGCCGGTGTCCCAGGGCCCGGCCGACGAAATAGGCCGAGGTATCGCAGGCGAAGGTGGTGAAGAGGGCGAAGACCGCCCAGCCCCACCCCACCTGCATCAGGGCCACCAGATAGCCCAGGAGCCATCCCGGGTAGAACATCCCCGCCAGAAGGGGGGCCCAGGTGGGGAAGGGCTTTTTGAAGGCAAACAGCCCGGCCAGGCTGCCGCCCACCGCCAGGGCGATGAGCCCGACTACCAGGTCACCGGGCAAGAGGGGTCTCAGGGCGAAGAGGGCGGAGAAGATAAGGCCCAGGCCGAGAACGGCCCCCCCTACCCCTGATAGCCGGTAGAACTCCCACGAGCCTATCAGGCTGATGAGGGCCACCAAGAAGGCGAACCAGTACAGGCCCAGGTATAGACAAATAAAAAGGAGGGCCAATGCCCAGATAGAGGTTATTGTTCGCTTCTGGAGCACTATTCCGGGACCCGGCCGAAGCGCCGCTGGCGCTGGCTGTAGGCCAGAAGGGCTTTCTCCATCTCCTCATCGCCAAAGTCGGGCCAGTAGGCGGGGGTGAAGTAGTATTCGCTGTAGGCGGCCTGCCAGATAAGGAAATTGCTCACCCTGACCTCCCCGCCGGTGCGGATGATGAGGTCGGGGTCGGGGAGGTCGGGGGTGTAGAGGTAGCGGCGGAAGATGTCCTCGTCAACCTCGGCGGGGGTGATGCCCCGGGAGAGGAGGGAGCGCACAGCGTCCAGGACCTCCGCCCTCCCCCCGTAGTTGAAGGCCACGGAGAGGGTCATGCCGGTGTTGTTTTTGGTGAGCTCCACGGCCTGCTTCACCCGCTTTGCCAGGCGGGGGGAGAGGCCGTCCAGCCTGCCCACGTGCTTGAGCCTCACCTCGCGGCGGTGGAGATCCTCCGTTTCCCGGTCAATGACCTGTGCCAGGAGGCGGAAGAGGCCGTTCACCTCTGGCCTGGGGCGGTTCCAGTTCTCGGTGGAGAAGGCGAAGAGGGTGAGATATTTGATGCCGTATTTGCCAAAGGCGGAGACCACCCGGCGGATGTTCTCGGTGCCCTGGCGGTGGCCCTCCAGGCGGGGGAGGCCCCTCTCCTGGGCCCATCGGCCGTTTCCGTCCATGATGATGGCCACATGGCGGGGCAGAGGGCTGATTTCAGGCATATATCAGCCCTCCCAGACCTCTTTCTCCTTGCTCTCCCCCAGGCGGTTCATATCTTCCAGATTGCCATCGGTGAGGTTCTGCAGTTCGGTCTGGGCCCGTTTGGAATCGTCCTGGGAAATGCTCCCTTCCTTCTCCAGCTTTCTCAGTTCCTCCAGGATATCCCGGCGGATATTGCGGAGGGCTATCCTCCCGTCTTCCGCCCGCTTTCTTACTATCTTTACCAGCTCCTTCCGCCTCTCTTCAGTGAGGGAGGGGATGGCCAGGCGCAGGACATGGCCGTCGCTGGCGGGGGTGAGGCCCAGGTCCGATTTGAGGAGCGCTTTTTCAATGGCTACCAGGGAGGCCCTGTCCCAGGGCTGGATGACGAGGAGCCGGGCCTCCGGGGCGGTGATGGTGGCCATCTGGTCCAGGGGGGTGGGGACGCCATAATATTCCACTTTCACCTTCTCCACCAGGGCGGGGGAGGCCCGGCCGGTGCGGATGCTGGCCAGCTCCCTTTCCAGCGCTGCGCTGGCCTTCTTCATCCGGCTGTCGGCCTCCTGGAGCAGTTCCCTGGGGGTGGGCATCATTTCAACTCTGGACCCGGCTGCCTATGGGCTCCCCCGCCACCGTCCGCTCTATGCTGTCCTTGGCCCGGAGGTCAAAGACGATGATGGGAAGCTTGTTCTCAAGACAAAGGGCGAAGGCAGTGGCGTCCATCACCTCTGGCCTCAGCCTTATGGCCTCCTCATGGGTGAGGTGCTCAAAGCGCCGGGCCCGGGGGTTTTTCTGGGGGTCGGAGTCGTAGATGCCATCTACTCGGTTCTTGGCCATGAGCAGGACCTCCGCCCCTGTCTCTATCGCCCGCAAGGCCGCGGCGGTATCTGTGGTCATATAGGGGTTGCCCGTGCCCGAGGCGAAGATGACCACCCGGCCCTTCTCCATGTGGCGCATGGCCCGGCGGCGGATATAGGGCTCGGCCACCGCCTTTACCTCTAAGGCCGACTGGGTCCTGGTCTCCACACCTTGCCTTTCCAGGGCATCCTGAAGGGCCAGGGCGTTGATAACGGTGGCCAGCATCCCAGCGTAGTCGGCGCTGGCTCTCTCCATCCCCATTTTCGCGGCTTTGGCCCCCCGGAAGATGTTTCCCCCGCCGACCACTATGGCCACCCGGGTCCCCTGCTCCACCACCCGCTTAATCTGGCGGGCAATGTTCTTGAGTGCGGTCTCGTCAATGCCGTAGGCCTGCTCTCCCTGGAGGGCCTCACCGCTGAGCTTGAGAAGGACCTGCTTGTAGGCGATGGGCTCCCTCCTTAGACCCCCAGTTCAAAACGGGCGAAGCGCTTCACACGGATATTCTCCCCCACCCGGGCGATGGTCTCCATTACCCTCTCCTCCACGCTCTTCTGAGGGTCTTTGATAAAGGGCTGAGAAAGGAGGCAGACCTCCTTGGGGTCGGCGCAATCGCCGGGGGGGACCTGCTGTGGGGAAAGGAACATGGGGGCGGTGGCGGCTACTTGGAGGGCCAGGTCATGGGCCAGGTCTTTTAACTCCTGGGTGCGGGCCACAAAGTCGCTCTCGCAGTTCACCTCCACGAGGGCCCCGATGCGGGCGCCGGGATGGATATAGGCCTCTACCAGCCCCTGGGATACCTCTCGGTGGAGCTTTTTCTCCGCCCGGGCCAGGCCCCGCTTGAGGAGGAGCTCCAGGGCTTTCTCCTCATTGCACTCACATTCCGTGAGGGCATTCTTGCACTCAATAACAGGCGCCCCGGTCTTCTCGCGGAGCGCCTTTATCTGGGCGGTCAGGCTCATCGGTTTTCCTCGTCGGGGGCAAAGGAGAGGGACTGAGGCCCTCCTTCCATCGCCGCCTCGGGGGCCTCGGGCATAGCTTCCTCCCTCATGGCTTTTCCCTCCAGGACAGCGTCGGCGATGCGGCTGGTGATGAGGCGCACTGCCCGGATGGCATCGTCATTGGCGGGGATGGAGTAGTCTATGGGCCGGGGGTCGCAGTTGGTATCACAGATGGCCAACACAGGGATGCCCATCTTTCTGGCCTCGCTTAGGGCGATGGCCTCATTTACCGGGTCCACTATGAAGAGGGCCGAGGGCAGGGTGGTCATCTCTTTGAAGCCGCCCATATACCGATTGAGGCGGGTCATTTCCTCCTGGAGCTTGCTGGTCTCCTTCTTGGGTAGGTTCACCAGTTCCCCCCTGGCCATGGCATCCTCCTGCCGCACCAGATAGTCAATGCGGGCCTGGATGGTGGAGAAGTTGGTGAGCATCCCCCCCAGCCAGCGCTGATTGACATAGAACATACCGCAGCGTTTGGCCTCCTGTTCTACCGCCTCCTGGGCCTGTTTTTTGGTGCCTACGAAGAGGATGTGGCCCCCATCGGCCACCACGTTCTTCACGAACTCAGAGGCTTTTTCCAAGAGGACCACGGTCTGTTGGAGGTCAATGATGTGGATGCCGTTGCGCTGGGTGAAAATAAACCCCTTCATCTGGGGGTGCCATCGGCTGGTCTGGTGGCCGAAGTGGGCCCCCGCTTCAAGAAGGAGTTTCATAGAGACAGCTGTGGATGATTCCTGTATCACGTCACCCCCTAGAGTATATATCGGCTGAGGTCTTCATCCCGGAGCAGGTTCCCCAGGTGCTCCCGGACATATGCCTGGTCCACCATTACCTTCTCCCCCTGCCTCTGTGGGGCGGCGAAGGAGAGCTCTTCCAGGACCTGTTCCATGATGGTATAGAGCCGGCGGGCCCCTATGTTCTCCATCTTCTCGTTCATCCGGCTGGCCCAGAAAGCCATCTCGGCGATGCCCTCATGGGTAAAGTCAAGCTCCACCCCCTCTGTTGCCAGGAGGGCATGGTATTGCTTGGTAAGGGAGTTCTCCGGCTCCTCAAGGATGCGCTCCAGGTCCTGCGGGGAGAGTGATTTGAGCTCTACCCTGAGGGGCAAGCGCCCCTGGAGTTCCGGGATAAGGTCCGAGGGCTTGCAGTCGTAGAAAGCCCCGGCAGCGATGAAGAGGATGTAATCGGTCTTCACTGGGCCAAAGCGGGTCATGACTGTGGTCCCCTCCACAATGGGCAGGAGGTCCCTCTGCACCCCCTCCCCGGAGACATCTCTGCCAACCTCTATCTTGGGGCCGCAGAGCTTGTCCAGCTCGTCTATGAAGATAACCCCGTCCTCGTGGGTGCGGGTCAGGGCCCGGTCCACCACCTGGTCGAAGTCAATGAGCTTGTTGGCCTCTTCCTTGGTGAGGATACGTCGGGCCTCTTTCACTGGTACCCGCCGCCAGCGACGCTGGCCATCATACTCCTTCAGGTTCTCCCATTCCCAGTTATCTTCCGGGGCCCGGAGAGCCAGCTCCGCCGGGCTTTCCACATCGCCCCCTATCTCTATCTCAACTATCTGTTCCTCCAGTTGCTTGGCATGGAGGAGCTTGGCCACATACTGACGTGAGGAACGGCGGGTGGGGTGCCGACGGAGCACGGTCCTCTCGTCAAGGGGAAGGGTGAGCTGGCCCTGGGGAAGGGCAATCTTGGCAGGGAGCTGTTTGCAGAGATAGTCCAAGAGCTTCTCATTGGCCGCCTTTTCCGCCTTGGTGGTCACTTCAGCCAGCTCGTTCTCATAGACCTTCATCACGGCTGTTTCCACCAGGTCGGTGACCATAGACTCCACATCCCGGCCCACATAGCCCACCTCGGTGAACTTGGTGGCCTCCACCTTGATGAAAGGGGCATCAATCAGGGAAACCACCCGGCGGGCGATCTCCGTCTTGCCCACCCCGGTTGGGCCTATCATCAGAATATTCTTGGGGATGATCTCCTTCCGCATCTCAGGCGGTAGATGGCGGCGGCGCTCACGGTTTCTCAAGGCGATGGCTACCGCCCGCTTGGCCTCTTCCTGCCCGACAATATAGCGGTTCAGTTCCCGAACGACCGCCTGTGGGGTAAGCCCCTTCATGTCCTGCCTCATTGAATTCTTTAAGAGTTTAACACAAGGCCCCTGCGGGGGCAATAGACGGCCTGCAAAAGGGGGGACCATATTAATCTTGCTTTTCTTGCCGGAGCGTGGTATACTAAATCGAATATGCTCTGGCTCTTAAAAGGTGGGTAGAACCCACCTTTTTGGTTGGGAGGCGGGATGAAGACGGAATTTATGATGGCCATAGCCCAGCTGGCCGCGGAGAAGAGGCTGCCCCGGGAGGTGGTCCTCCAGGCAGTGGAGCAGGCCCTGGCCTCTGCTTTCCGTAAGGACGACTTCGCTGGCTTCAACATCTCCGTTAAGATCCTTCCTGCCACTGGGGAGATGAAGGTCCTGGTGCACAAAACGGTGGTGGAGAACCCCACCGACCCCAAAAAGGAGCTCTCCCTGGATGAGGCCAATAAGATAAGGCCCAATGTCCAGATAGGCGATAGTATTGACCTGGAGGAGGCCCCCAAGCACGCCGGGCGTATCGCTGCCCAGACAGCCAAACAGGTAGTGCTTCAGAGGCTGAGGGAGGCGGAGCAGTCCGCTGTCTTTGATGAGTTCCGGGGACGGGAGGGGGAGGTTCTGGTGGGGGTGGTGCAGAGGGTGGAGCCCAAGCAGGTTGTGGTAAACCTTGGTCGGGGGGAGGCCCTCCTCCCCCAGACGGAGCAGGTAAAGGGAGAGCGCTACCGCTCCGGCCAGAGGCTGAGGGTCTATCTGGTGGAGGCACAGCGCACCGCCAGAGGCCCGCTGATGGTCGTTTCCCGGACCCATAAGAACCTGCTGAAGAACATGCTGGAGCTGGAGGTGCCGGAGGTGGCCCAGGGGGTAGTGGAGGTAAAAGCCATCTCCCGGGAGGCCGGCTCCCGGAGCAAGGTAGCAGTAGCCGCCCGTCAGCCGGGGGTGGACCCGGTAGGCAGTGTGGTAGGCCTGAGGGGCCTGCGTATCCAGAGCATCGTCAAGGAGCTGGGCGGGGAAAAGATAGATGTGGTAGAGTGGAGCCCTGACCCGGCGGTATTCATCGCTAACGCCCTCTCCCCTGCCCAGGTGGTGCGGGTGGAGATCCACCAAGGGGAAAAGGCGGCCACGGTGGTGGTGCCCGACCGCCAGCTCTCCCTGGCCATCGGCAAGGAGGGGCAAAATGCCCGCCTGGCGGCTAAACTCACCGGCTGGCGGATAGATATCAAGAGTGTCACCGCCGCCGAGGCGGAGAAGCCCCCCGCCCCTCAAGTAGTTGAGGAGGCTGTGGCCGCTGAGGCAGCCCCTGCCTTGGAGGGGGTCCTGCGGGAGGCCACTGGGGTGGCCCTCGCCGAGGCCCCGCCGGAGGTTGCCGCCGTGGAGATAGTCTTTCCTGTGGTGGTAGCCCCGGAAAGGGGGCCCATCCGCTTTGCCGAGGAGATCCTCTCCTCCCGCACCACCGTGGAAAAGAAGAAGAAGAAGGAGAAGGAGAAGGATGATAAGAGCCGGCCCAGAAAGCCCCGCCGGGTCAAAGCGGAGTCGGTAGAGGAAGAGGAAGACCTGGGGACAGAAAGCCTGTGAGAACTGTAGGAAGGCCCGTTCCCCAGCGCACCTGTATCTCCTGCCGGCAGGTCAGGGATAAAAGGGGGCTGGTCCGTATCGTGCAGGGGGTGGACGGGGGTGTGGAGGTGGACCCCTCTTGGAAGAAGGCGGGGAGGGGGGCTTATCTGTGCCCCCGCCTCCAGTGCTGGCAGGACCTCAAGGTTGATAGGCTGGGCCATGCCCTGAGGACAAAGGTAAGTCCCCAGGCCATGTCCCAGCTCATGGAACATGCTAGGAGGACCTATGGGTCTAGTTAAAGAGGAAAAGCCCCGGGAACCAGGGGCAAAAAAGTCCGTTGAATTCCCCCCCTCCCTGACGGTGAGGGAACTGGCGGAGCTTCTCAAAATCAGCCCCGTGGAGGCCATAAAGCAGCTCATGCGCGCGGGAATAATGGCCAGCATCAACCAGGTCATTGACTATCATACTGCGGCGCTGGTGGCCACGGAGTTGGGCTTTGAGCCCCGGGAGAAGCCGGAAGTCAAGCAGAAGGTGGAGGTGGTGGGAGGGCTTTTCCCCAGGCCCCCCGTCATCACCATCCTGGGCCATGTGGACCACGGCAAGACCACCCTCCTGGATGCCATCCGCCGGACGGATGTGGCCTCTACCGAGGCCGGTGGCATTACCCAGCGCATCGGGGCCTACCAGGTGGAGGTGGATGGCAGGAAGATAACATTCCTGGATACCCCCGGTCACGAGGCCTTTACCGCCATGCGGGCCCGGGGGGCCCAGGCAACAGACATAGCCGTCCTGGTGGTTGCTGCCGACGATGGGGTGATGCCCCAGACCGTAGAAGCCATCCACCACGCTCAGGCGGCCAATGTGCCTATTGTCGTGGCCATCAATAAGGTGGATAAGCCCGAGGCCAACCCTGAGAAGGTCAAGCGCCAACTGGCGGAGCTGGGCCTTCTGGTGGAGAAATGGGGGGGCCAGGTGGTCTGCGTCGAAGTATCGGCCAAGAAGAGGCAAGGGATAGATGAACTGCTGGAGAACCTGCTCCTGGTGGCCGATATACAGGAGCTTAAGGCAGACCCCAACCGCTCTGCGGTGGGGGCGGTGGTAGAGGCGGGGCTGGACAAGACCCGGGGCCCCGTAGCCACCCTCCTTGTCCAGAACGGCACCCTGAAAGTGGGCGACGCCATTGCGGTGGGAGATACCTGGGGCCGCATCAAGGCCATGTTCAACGATAAAGGGAAGAGGGTCAAAGAGACAGGCCCGGCTACCCCGGTATCGGTCATGGGCCTCAACAGTGTCCCCCTGGCCGGTGAGCCTTTTACAACCCTCCCCGATGAGCGCCAGGCCCGCTCTTTCCTCCAGCAGCGCCAGCAGGAAAGGCAGGGGGCTCTCCTGCAGCCCAAAAAGGCCGCCTCTTTGCAGGATATCTACACCAAGATAAAGGAAGGGGAGGTGAAAGAGCTCCCCGTGGTGCTCAAGACCGATGTCCAGGGGAGCATTGAGCCCATCCGCACCTCCCTTGAGAAGCTGAGCACCGAGAAGATAAGGCTCCGGGTCATCCACGCCGCTTCAGGTACCATCACCGAAAGCGATGTCCTCCTGGCCCTGGCCTCCAAGGGCATCGTCATCGGCTTTAATACCCGCCCTGAGCCTGGGGCCAGGAAACTGGCCGAGACCGAGGGGGTAGAGGTCCACTTCTATAATGTTATCTATGAACTGGTGGAGGCGGTGGACAGGGCCCTCCAGGGGATGGTGGAGCCCACCTATCTGGAGGTGATTGATGGCCGGGCCCGGGTCCTGGCCTCCTTCGGCGCTGGCAAGGGGGTCAGGAAGGTGGCCGGGGTCCTGACAACAGAAGGAAGGCTTACTATGGGCTCCCAGGTGCGGGTGCGGAGGGGAACGGAAGTGCTCCACGAGAGTAAGGTGAAGAGCCTGAGGCGCTTCAAGGATAATGTCCCCGAGGTGGGAGCAGGGCTGGAGGCCGGGGTGGGGGTGGAGGACTTCCGGGACTTCCAGGAAGGGGATATCCTGGAAACCTACCACCGGGAAAAGGCCCCTTGACCCGCCGCACCGAGCGCCTTAACGACCTGCTCCGGGAGGAGATAAGCCAGGTCCTCCACCACCAGGCCCGGGACCCCCGCCTGGCTGGCCTTCTGAGCATCACCAACGTGGATATATCCCCCGATATGCGCTATGCCAGGGTCTTCGTCAGTATCCTGGGCAACGAGGAGGAGAAGGACAAGGCCCTCCATGGCCTTGTCCGGGCCCAGGGCTTCTTTCGCCGGGAGCTGGCCCGCAAGCTCAACCTGAGGCGGACACCACTGCTCAGCTTCCACCGGGATGACTCCATAGAGGAGGCGGCCCGGGTCCTGCAGCTTATGGGCCAGGTAGAAAAAGAGGACACCCGGTAAGCTGTAATCCGATTGGGCGTTGATGGCCTCCTCAATATCAGCAAGCCCGCTGGCCTCACCTCTTTTGTCACTGTAGCCCGGGTCCGCGCTCTGGCGGGGGAGAAAAAGGCGGGCCACGCGGGCACCCTGGACCCCCTGGCTACGGGCGTCCTTCCCATAGGGCTGGGGGCCGGCACCCGTGTTCTTTCCTATCTCTTGGAACTGCCCAAGCTATACCGGGCGGAGATTGAGCTGGGGGCCACCACCGATACCTATGATGCTGAGGGCCGGGTAATCTCCCGCAGGGACCCCTCTCATATCACCGAAGAACAGGTCCAGGAGGCCCTGAAAGGCTTTGACGGTGAGGTCTGCCAGCGCCCCCCCGTCTACAGTGCCCTGAAGCTAAGGGGCCGACCTTTCTACTCCCTGGCCAGAAAGGGCCATCCCCAGAGCCCCACACCCCGCCGGGTTAAGGTGTATGCTATCCGTCTCCTTGCCTTCCAGCCACCCCGGGTGCTGCTGGAGGCGGAGGTGGGGCGGGGTTTCTACCTTCGCTCACTGGCCCACGACCTGGGGGAGGCCCTGGGCTGCGGGGGCTTCCTCAAGGTCCTGGTGCGGTTGCGCTACGGCCCATTCCTCCTGGATGAGGCCCATCCCCCGGAGGGCGACCTTCTTTCCCACCTCCTGCCCCTGGACTTCCCCTTACAGGGCTTGCCCCCTCTGGAGCTGGGGGAAAACGAAGCCCTGGCCCTGAGGCGGGGCCAGGCTTTGCCCCTCTCCGCCAGGCTCCCCCCTGGGGAGCGCTTCAGGGCCTACCGGCAAGGGGCCTTCCTGGCGGTACTCAGGCGGAAGGGGGATGCCCTCCTGCCTGAGAAGGTTTTTTGCCCAATCTAGGGAAATAGGGGCAAGAGCGGGGCCAAAGGTATTGACATTTGCTATGTGATATGTCTATATTTCAGCCAGCCTATTTGAAAGGAGGTGGCCAAAGTGCAGGCATACTGTTTCAAGTGCCGGACGAAGAGGGAGATAAAGAACCCGACGAGGATTACCCTCAAGAACGGTCGCCCTGCCACGCGTGGGGTGTGTCCGGTCTGCGGCACTAAAGTATTCCGCATCGGCCATAGCTAGGGGTTCTCCTTAACAGGAAGGCGGCTGAGGAGGAGTTGGGCGTTTTTCTGCAGGTCCGCTAGCTCTTCCTCAGTCAAGCCCGCGCCTATGCCTACAGCCCTGAAGAGGGAGGGGGTAAGGAAGTCTTCTTCGTCATGGGCATCTGAGGCTATCAGTAGTTTAGCCTGGGTCTGGCGGGCCATCTGAGCGATGTGGCCGTTGGTCCGGGAGTGGCCCTTTCGGGCGGTCAGTTCGAGGAAGACGCCCTGCTGGGCGGCCAATAAGGCCTCTTCCAGGGTGATGAGGCCGGGGTGGGCCAGGAGGTCCACATAGCGCGAACTCAGGGCGGCCCGGTTGGTTCCGGGCTCTGTGGGTTCGGTAAGCGTCTCACCGTGGACCACCACCAGCCAGGCCCCCAGCTCTTTCGCTCTTTGGGCCATCTGGGGTATGATGGCAGCGGGGAGATGGGTAAGCTCCACCCCGGGGATGGCCAGAATATTCCAGTGGGCCCTGGCCACCAGACAGTCTTTCTTTACCTCCTCGAGCACCCTCTCCAGAGAACCGGGGCCCACATGGTCGGTGAGGGCTATGGCTCCAAGCCCAAGGACATGTGCCCGGCGGATGAGTTCCATTGGCGAAAGGACGCCATCGCTGAGGTAGGTGTGGGTATGGAAATCGGCGAGCATGTCCCCTAAAATACCATAACGGGGCAGGAGAGACAAGATGAAGAAATCTGTGCATGTGAGGAGGAGTATGGGTGAAATCAATGTGGCCGTCATCGGCGTGGGGAACTGTGCTTCCTCTCTGGTCCAGGGTGTCCAGTATTATCGCAAGGCGAAAAAGGAAGAGTTTGTCCCCGGCCTGATGCATGTGGACCTGGGGGGCTACCATGTGGGGGATATACGCTTCGTAGCCGCCTTTGATATAGACAAGAACAAGGTGGGAAAGGACCTGGCCCAGGCCATCTTTGCCCCACCCAACAACACCATCCGCTTCAGTGATGTCCCCGATACGGGGGTGAAGGTGGAGAGGGGGATGACCCATGACGGCCTGGGGAAATACCTCTCCCAGGTCATCTCCAAAGCCCCGGGGGCCACATCCAACATAGTCCAGCTCCTGAAGGATACCGGGACCCATGTGGTGGTGAACTTCCTCCCGGTGGGCAGTGAGATGGCCACCAAGTGGTATATAGAGCAGGTGCTGGATGCCGGCTGCGGCTTTGTCAACTGTATCCCGGTGTTTATCGCCAGGGAGCCATACTGGCAGAAGCGCTTTGAGGAGAGGGGCCTGCCGGTCATCGGGGACGACATCAAGTCCCAGGTGGGGGCCACCATCACCCACCGGGTCCTCACCCACCTTTTCCGGCAGAGGGGGGTGAAGTTGGAGCGGACCTATCAGCTCAATTTCGGCGGCAATACCGACTTTCTGAATATGCTGGAGAGGGAGAGGCTCCACTCCAAGAAGGTCTCCAAGACCCGGGCGGTGACCTCCCAGCTGGACTATGACATTGGGGCCGACAACATCCATATCGGCCCCTCGGACTATGTCCCCTGGCTCCAGGACCGGAAGTTCTGCTACATCCGGATGGAGGGGCGCACCTTTGGCGATGTGCCTCTCAACCTGGAGCTGAAGCTGGAGGTGTGGGACAGCCCCAATTCGGCGGGGGTGGTAATAGACGCCATCCGCTGCTGTAAGCTGGCCATGGACCGGGGGTTAAAGGGGGCCCTCATCGGCCCCTCAGCCTATTTCATGAAATCTCCTCCTGTCCAGTATTCTGATGATGAGGCCCACCGACTGGTGGAGGACTTTATCGCTGGGAAACTCTGAGGGATGAAGATAGCCATCGTTTCCCCCTATGACTTCTCCTACCCCGGGGGGGTGAACAACCATATAATTCAACTGGAAAAGCACTTCCTCAGAATGGGCCACCAGGTCAGAATCCTGGCCCCGCGGTCCAGGAAAGGCGTGACTGTTCCCAATCTCATACCCCTGGGCAGGGCCTTCCCTGTCCCCTCGGGGGGGTCTGTGGCCAGGATTACCTTTTCCCTCTGGCTTGGCCCCCGGGTGAAGGAAATCCTGGAGAGGGAAGCCTTTGACATCGCCCATGTCCATGAGCCCCTCACCCCCTTTCTCCCCGCGCTGGTCCTGATGCGGGCCCGCTGCCCCAAGATAGGCACCTTCCATGCCTGCCATCGGGAACCCCGGGGCTATGGCCTGACCAAGCCCCTCATCTCCGTCTGGTTCCAGCGGCTGGACGGTCTTACCGCTGTTTCCATCCCTGCCCGTGACTTCATCGCCCGGCATTTCCCCGGGGACTATCAGATTGTCCCCAACGGGGTGGACCTGGCCCTCTTCCGGCGGGAGACCCCGCCCCTGGAGGCCGTCAAGGAAGGCAAGACCCTGCTCTTTGTGGGCCGGCTGGAGAAAAGGAAGGGCCTGGACTACCTCCTGGGGGCCTTGGCCGTGATAAGAAAGGAAAGGAAGGATGTGCGGCTCATCGTGGTGGGGCCGGGGACCCGCCTCAGGGAGGCCTATGAGGAAATGGCCCGGGAAATAGGCGGGGTGCATTTCACCGGCCTTGTTCCCTCTGAGGACCTGCCCCGATATTATGCCTCGGCCAATATCTTTTGTGCCCCGGCCACGGGGGAGGAGAGCTTTGGACTTGTCCTCCTGGAGGCCATGGCCATGGCCAAGCCGATAGTGGCCTCTGCCATCCCCGGCTTCGCCCAGCTCGTCACCCACGGAGAGGACGGGGTCCTGGTGCCCCCCAAGGACGAGAAGGCCCTGGCGAGGGCCATCCTGGAGCTGCTGGAAGACCCCGCCAGGGCCCAGGCCATGGGAGAGAGGGGGTGGGAGAAGGCCCAGGGCTACTCCTGGGAGAGCATCGCTGAGAAGACCCTGGCGGTCTACCGGAGGCACCTGGTTGGGGCTCCCCGACTTTAGAAAGGGCGCGGCCCGCCGCCTGAGTTCCGTCCCGGCCCGGTTCCTTGTGGGCAGGATGAGCCCCAATACCCTGAGCCTGGTGGGCTTTCTCCTGAGCCTGCTTGCGGCCTCCCAGGTAGCCCTGGGCCATCTCCTCTGGGGTGGCCTGCTGGTCCTGCTGGCGGGTTTTGTGGACCTACTGGATGGGGCGGTGGCCCGGCTGGGGGGGCGGGCCACCCCTTTCGGGGCCGTCCTGGACTCCGTCCTGGACCGCCTCTCCGAGGCGGCTGTCCTTATGGGCCTGGTGGTCCATTTTGGGGGGTCCTCCCTGGTCTATCTTATCTACGCGGTCCTGGTGGGCTCCTTCCTGGTGAGCTATGTCCGGGCCAGGGGGGAGGGACTGGGGCTTGTCATGGAGACGGGCCTCTTCACCCGTGGGGAGAGGGTGGTGGTGCTGGCGTTGGGCCTGGTCTTCCCCGTGGTACTATGGCCCGCTCTGGCCCTCATCGCCTTCCTTTCCTGGTTCACGGTGGGAGAGCGCCTTTTCTCCGTCTGGCAGAAAACGGCCAAGCGCTGAACCTTTGACGAATAATGGCTTTTCTGGCATAGTAAGGAGGCCATGCCGGCCATAGCTATTCTAGGGGGCCAGTGGGGGGATGAGGGGAAAGGGAAGGTGGTGGACTACTTGGCCCAGCGCGCCCACACCGTTGCCCGTTTTGGCGGCGGCAGCAACGCCGGGCACACCGTCATCAACCAGTATGGCGAGTTCCGCATGCACCTGGTCCCCTCGGGGGTCTTCTATCCCCATATCACCTGCCTCATCGGCAACGGGGTGGTGGTGGACCCCAAGGTCCTGCTGGAGGAGATTGACCTTCTCCGCGGCCGGGGGGTGGACACCTCCCGTCTATTCCTCTCCGACCGGGCCCATCTGGTCATGCCCTACCATGTTCTTCTGGACGGGCTGGAGGAGGAGGCGCGGGGGGCCGGGGCACTGGGCACTACCCGGCGGGGGATAGGACCCTGCTATGTTGACAAGGCAGCTCGCCTGGGGATAAGGGCCGGGGAGCTCCTGGACCGGGAGGCCTTCAGGAAGCGCGTGGCCTTTGTCCTGGAGCAGAAGAATGCCCTCCTCACCCGGGTCTATGGCCGGGAGCCCCTTTCCCTGGAGGGGGTCTTCAACGAGTATTGCGCCTACGGGGAGCGCCTGCGTCCCTTCATCCGGGATACGGGACTCCTTCTGGAGGCGGTCCTGGAGCGGGGGGAATGGGTGGTCCTGGAGGGGGCCCAGGGGGCCCTTCTGGACCTGGACTTCGGCACCTATCCCTATGTCACCTCCTCCTCCCCCACCATCGGGGGGGCTCTTACGGGGCTGGGAGTGAGTGCCAGGAGGCTGGAGCAGGTCCTGGGGGTGTTCAAGGCCTACTCCACCCGGGTGGGGGAGGGGCCTCTGCCGACGGAGATGGAGAAAGAGATGGGGCAGAGGGTGAGGGAGCGGGGCCATGAATACGGGACCACCACTGGAAGGCCCCGGCGCTGCGGCTGGTTTGATGGGGTGGCCGCCAGATACGCCTCCCGGCTCAACGGCTTTACTGGTCTCGCTATCACTCGCCTGGATGTCCTGGATGAGCTCCCCGCTCTCAAGCTCTGTGGTGCCTATAAAGTGGGTCACGAGACCCTGGAGCATTTCCCCGCCAGCCTGCCCCTTCTGGAGCGCTGTCAGCCCGCCTATGAGGAGCTTCCCGGCTGGCAGACCCCCCTCCGGAATATCCGGCGCTTTGAGGACTTGCCCCCCCGGGCTAGAGCTTACATAAAGAAGATAGAGGAGATAGCTTCCTGCCCGGTGGTGCTCGTCTCCGTGGGCCCCCAGCGGGAGGAGACCATCCTTATCAAGCCCTTGTTCTAGCCCCGGAAGGCTATGTGGGCAGGCCGACCGGCTTTAGAGTGGTTCTGGCAATTGCGGGTAGAGGGCCCGTATATTGTCCTTGGTGCCGGGGGCATCGGACTTGTTGTACATGCCCTGGGTGCTATTGCCTGGTTCCGACGGGGGAGGGCTTGGCCCTTATCTAAAACCGTCCAGGAAGGCCTTTACATTCTTGCCCAGGACCTTCTGGTTGTAGCCGCCCTCCAGGACGGCAAACCTTCTGCCACTGCTGTTTCTCTCGGCCGCTCTCTTGAGCAGTGTGCCTATGGTTGTGTAGTCCTGAATCTCAAAAATCCCACCCCAGTCAGATTTGCTCGCATCAAATCCGGCTGATACGGCCAGAATATCATATTGTCTTGGCTCCGCGAGGAAGGCTTCCAGTTTCTGGAGTAGCATGGTCCTGTCCCCCCCCTGAGACACCAGGTGAAAATAGGTAACTCTGGGGTCATCATTCTGGGGGTCATCGAATGTGTAAAATGTCCCATCGCCCCAATGGAGGTCAAAGTCCACAATCAAGGCCCTTTCTATCTTCTTTTCATCCAGCAGCTTCATTACGGCGACGGCGATATTGTTAAAGTAGCAGAAGCCCCAGGAGGAGTCGGGACCGGCATGATGGCCGGGGGGCCGATTGATGGCCATAGAGACCTCTCCGGCCATTGCCATCTCCGAGGCCAAGAGCGCCCCGCCGGCGGACAGGAGGGCAGTATCATAGAGCTCATTGCCCTTTGATTTCACGTTGTCAATTTGCCGCTGGGTATGGACCCTTCTAATGTCTTCTACATTGGCCGGTTCGGGCTGGGTGAAGACAAAGCCGGGAACGCCCCAGAACTCTTTCAGGATGGCCTCTATTCTCCCGGGTTCAGCCGCCGCCTCTTTAGAGTAGACCGTTAGATAGGCGGGATGGTAGATTACTATAACCCCCTTCTGTTGAGGGGTCGGGAGCCTGGTCTCCCCGGGGGTTGGGGGGGCATTGGGGGTCGGGGAGTTGGGCTGCCCGGTGGTCGGGGTGACATTAGGGGTCGGGGTGGCCCTGCAGGCAGCGGGCAGGCCCAGGACCAGCAGCAACGCCATTGACCACAGCAGCCCCTTCATTCCCCCGCCGGTGCGTGGTGAGGAGGCAGGTCTATCGTGAAGTTCTTGAGGGTGGAATCTATCTGGGCAGCGGTCTTCTCATCGGGCTCCACCAGGGGCAGGCGTGGCTTACCCACCCGGAAGCCCACCCTGTTGAGGGCGTATTTGAGGGGGATGGGGTTGGCCACCAGGAACATGGCACTCACCAGGGGCAGGAGCCGGCGGTGGATGGCGGCCGCCTCGGCGGTCCTGCCCTGAAGGAAATCGTCTATCATCTCCTTTATCTGCTTTCCCACCAGGTGGGAGATGACGCTGATGACCCCGTAGCCCCCCAGGGCCAGGATGGGCAGGGTATCCCCATCGTTCCCGCTCCAGACAAGGAAGTCCTTTCTCCTCACCCCCTGGATAATGCGTGCCACCTGCTCCAGGTTGGCCGAGGCCTCCTTCACGCCGATGATGTTATCTACCTCTGAAAGGCGGAGGACCACATCGGCGGGGAGGTTGGTGACGGTGCGGGAGGGGACGTTATACAAGATGCAGGGCAGGCGGGTGGCGCTGGCGATGGCCCGGAAGTGCTGGTAGAGGCCCTCGGGGGTGGGGCGGTTATAGTAGGGGACCACCAGGAGGCAGGCATCCACCCCCAGCCCCTCCGCCTCCCGGGTGAGTTCAATGCTCTCGGCGGTGTTGTAGCTTCCCGTGCCGGCCACCACCGCCCCTCTATTGCCCGCGGCCTCTCTCACCTGGGCGAAAAGCTTCAGTTTTTCCTCCCGGCTCAGGGTGGGGGCCTCGCCGGTGGTGCCCGAGACCACCAGGCCGTCGCTCCCTGAGGCCAGAAGGGCTCTGGCCAGGCGTTTTGCCTGGGGGTAGTCCACCTCTCCCCTCTCGTTGAAAGGGGTGACCATGGCGGTGATGAGGCGGCCCAGCATTTATAGCCAGCCGTTCTGGAGCAGGGCCTCGGCTATCTGGATGGCGTTGATGGCCCCCCGGCGCAGGTTATCGGCCACCACCCACATGGTCAGGCCGTTGGGCAGGGCCACATCCTGCCGCACGCGCCCCACATGGACCTCGTCGGTGCCCGCCACGGCCCAGGGCTGGGGATAGAGGCTCACCTCGGGGTCATCCTCCACCTTCACCCCCGGGGCCTGGGCCAGTAACCGGCGGGCCTCCTCTGGGTTGATGGGGTTGGTGAATTCCACGTGGATGGCCTGGCTGTCCCCGATGTAGACCGGCACCCGGACGCAGGAGGCGGAGATAGCCAGGTCAGGGGAATGCATCAGCTTGGCGGCCTCCTCTTTTATCCGCCATTCCTCCATGGTATAGCCATTGTAAAGGAAGACGTCTATTTCCGGTAATATGTTGAAGGCTGTCTGGTGGGTAAAGACATGTGGGATGACGCCCTTTCCCTCCAGGACCTGTTTGGCCTGGTTGGTGAGCTCTTCCATAGCCGCCGCCCCCGCCCCGGAGACGGACTGGTAGGTGGCCACCACGGCCCTCCTGATGGGGTTTACCCGGTGCAGGGGGGCCAGGGCCATTACCATCTGGATGGTAGCGGCACTGGGGCTGGCGATGATCCTCTTGTGGTGCTTCAGGTCTTCCAGGTTTACCTCAGGGACCACCAGGGGGACCCAGGGCTCCATGCGGTATGTGGCCGACTGGTCTATTACCACCGCTCCGTTCTTGACTGCGGTTGAGGAGAAACGGCGGCTAGCTTCAGTGCCGGCAGCGAAGAAGACCAGGTTCAGACGGCTCAGGGAGGCGGAGGTGAGCTCCTTCACCTCTATCTCCTGGTGGTTGAAGAAGAGCTGCTTGCCGGCGGAGCGGTCGGAGGCCAGGAGCTGAAGGGAAGTGAGGGGGAACTGCCTTCTCTCCAGGAGCTTTAACAGCTCTCGCCCCATCAGGCCGGTGGCTCCCACCACGGCCACATAGAGGGGCTTCACGGCGGGTTCCCTCCCAGGCCCAGGAGCTTCTCCAGGCCATAGACCAGTCCCTTGAGCTCCACAACTGCCTTGATGGCCAGGAGGACGCCGGGCATGAAGCACTCCCGGCTTATGGCATCGTGCCTGATGCTGAGGGTCTGGCCCGATGCCCCGAAGATGACTTGCTGGTGGGCCATGAGCCCGGGGAGGCGCAGGCTGTGGAGGGCGATGCCACTCAGCTCCCCGCCCCTGGTGCCGGGGAGGTTCTCCTTCTGGGTGACGGGATGGAGGAAGGGCTTCCCCCTGGCCTTGGCTATGGCCCTGGCTGTAGCCAGGGCGGTGCCTGATGGGGCATCCAGCTTTTCGTGGTGGTGCATCTCTATAATTTCAGCGTAGTCAAAGTAGCGGGCAGCTAGTTGGGCGAGGTAATTCATCACCACCGCTCCCAGGGCGAAGTTGGGGGCCGCCACCACCCCCACCCCCGCCTCCCGGGAAAGGCGGTCAAATTCCTCCAGGTCATGGGGGGTAAGGCCGGTGGTGCCCATGACCACATTTACGCCTTTCCTGGTGGCCACTGGCACCAGGGCCCTGGCGGCCTCGGCCACGGAGAAATCGGCCAGGACCTGGGGCTTGCCCCTTCCCAGTACCTCCTCCAGGTGGGAGGAGTAGAGGATGGTTTCAAAGCCTGGGGGCAGGGGATGGGCTGGAGCGCGGATATCCACCGCCCCCACCACCTGGAAATCCGGGTTCCTGCTCAGGGCCTGGAGAAGCTCCCGCCCCATCTTCCCCGCCCCGTGAATGGCTACCCGGAGAGCCATTGCCTCTACCGGGGGGGGTTGTCCCTGGGGTGGGGCCGCGGTCGCTGATGAGGCCCGGAGTGAGTGGGGGGGGGACGGTGGGGCTGATGGCTATCCGTTGGCCGGGCTCCGCCTGCCTGCTGAGGTCCCTGGAAAACGGCGCGGCGGGAGAGGTTGACCCTTCCCAGGCGGTCTATCTCCATCACCTTGACCATTATCTCGTCCCCCACCTTCACCACATCCCCGGGGCGGCGGGCATCGTAATCCGCCAGCTCCTCCACGGGGACAAGTCCCTCCTTACCCGGCAATATCTCCACCATGGCCCCGTTGGGGAGTATGCGGGTCACCTTGCCTGTAAAGACGGTCCCCACTTCCACCTCTTGGGTGAGGTTCTGTATCATCTTCATGGCCTTCTGGGCGGCCTCCTCGTTGGTGGAGCCGATGACCACGCTCCCGTTATCGTTGACATCTATGGAGGCCTTTGTCTCATCAATGATAGCGCGGATGCGCCGGCCTCCTGGGCCGATGAGGGCGCCAATCTTCTCTGTGGGTATGGTCATCCGGTACATGCGGGGGGCATAAGGGGAGAGTCGGGTACGGGGCTGGGCAATGGTCTGCCCCATCTTTTCCAGAATCTGGAGCCGGGCCTCCCGGGCCCTCTTCAGGGCCTGCTCCAGGATTTCAAAAGCTACCCCTTTGAGCTTTATATCCAGTTGGACGGCGGTGGCCCCCTTTTCTGTCCCGGCCACCTTGAAGTCCATGTCCCCGTAGGCGTCCTCCAGGCCCTCTATATCGGTGAGGATGACATACTGGCCATTCTCACCGGTGATAAGGCCCATGGCCACCCCCCCGACACCAGCCTTGATGGGGACCCCCGCGTCCATCAGGGAGAGGCTGGAGGCGCAGGCCGATGCCATGGAGGTGCTGCCGCTTGAGGAGAGTACCTCCGAGACCAGACGGATGGTGTAGGGGAACTTATCTACAGAGGGCAGGACCGGCTCCAGGGCCTTCTCCACCAGGGCGCCGTGGCCTATCTCCCGCCGACCTGGGGAACCTACCCTCTTCACCTCCCCTGTGGAGAAGGGGGGGAAATTGTAGTGGTGGATAAAGCGCTTGGTCTCTTCTGGGGAGAGGGTGTCCAGCTCCTGCTCCTCCCTGGTGGAGCCCAGGGTGGTGAGGGTCAGGACCTGGGTGTTGCCCCGGGTGAAGAGCCCCGAACCATGGGTGCGGGGCAAAAGGCCCACCTCAGCGCTGATGGGGCGGAGCTGGGTTAGGGGGCGACCATCAGGGCGGCGGCCCTCCTTAAGCAGTACCTCCCGGAAAGCCTTTTTTGCCTGGGCATCAAAAATGGCGGCTATCTCTTCCGGGGGGTAGGTCTCCTTCAGCTTCTCCAGGACCCCGGCCTGGAGCTGGTCAAGCCTTGCTTCCCGCTCTGCCCTGTCCCCTCTGAGGGCCTCAAGGAGCTTTCCCCCCAGGGCATGGACGACCGCCTGAACGGCCTCGGGGCTGGGCTGCCAGGGCTGGAAGGACATCTTGGGCTGACCCAGCTTTTCCCTTATCTCCTCCTGGAGGCGGATGATTTCCTGGTTGGCCTCCTGCCCATAGCGGAGGGCCTGCATCAGCAGGTCGTCGGGCACCTCTTTGGCCCCAGCCTCCACCATGACCACGGCGACTTTTGTCCCTGCCACCACCACCTCCAGGGGACTTTCATTTGCCTGGGAGAAGGTAGGGTTGAGGAAGAAGCTGCCCCCCGAGTAGCCCACCCGCACCGCCCCCACCGGGCCTTCAAAGGGGACGGGGGAGAGGTGAAGGGCGGCGGAGGCCCCCACCACAGAAAGGATATCGGGTGGGTTCTCCTGGTCCGCGGAAAGGACGGTGATGATGACCTGGATATCCTGGCGGAAGCCCTTGGGAAGGAGGGGTCGCAGGGAGCGGTCGGTGAGCCGGGCGGTAAGGGTCGCTTCCTGGCTGGGCCTGCCCTCCCGGCGGAAAAAGCTGCCGGGGATCTTCCCCGCTGCATAGAGCCTTTCCTCAAAATCTATGGTGAGGGGGACGAAGTCCACCCCCTCCCGGGGCTTGCGGCTGTGGCAGGTGGTGGCCAGGACAATGGTATCGCCGTAGCGGACGGAAACAGCCCCCTCCGCCTGCTCTGCCAGCTTCCCCACCTCAAATATCAGTGGCTTTCCGCCCACAAGGCATTGAAACGTATGAGACATCACATAACCTTTCTTCAGTTGCCGGGACTACTTCTTGAGCCCCAGCTTCTCGATGAGGGCCAGATAACGGCGTCTGTTCTTCTTTGCCAGATAGGCCAGAAGGCTGCGGCGTTGCCCTATCAGCTTCAGCAGCCCCCGTTGGGAATGGAAGTCCTTCCGGTTCTTTCCCAGGTGCTGCGCAAGCTCCTTCATCCTCCCCGTGATGAGTGCCACCTGGACCTCCGAGGAGCCGGTATCCTTTGAGTCTCTCCGGTAGTCGCCGATAATGGCCCCTTTTTTCTCCTTATCCAATTTTCCCCTTCCTCTATTTGGCGAAAAATTATAACACAACGAGGTGGCGGTGTAAACGCACTTGTTTTCTCCCCCCTCCCCGTTGTATATTTCTAGCTGTCTTGGGCTTCATGGCGTTTCTGAGGCGGCGGCAGGCCGGCCCAGGTCCCCTTCCAGCCCCATCTGGACCGGCCGGTCTACTGCCACGATTGTTTTGCCAGGGTAGAAATCTGTAGCGAGGTCCCCTCAACCAAGGATGATAGTCGGAATCCTCACAGTGAGGCTTCGCCTCCCGGAGAACCAGTCCCTCAAGGGGAAGCGCCAGGTGGTGAAGTCCGTTATCCAGCGGGTGAGGAACCGCTTCAATGTCTCGGTGGCAGAGGTGGAGGACCAGGACCTCTGGCAGGTAGCCACCATCGGAGTGGGCTGTGTTTCCAATTCTACATCCCATGTCAATGAGGTCCTCTCACGGGTGATGGACTTCATCGCCGGGAGCCGCCTGGACGCGGAGCTCCTGGACTACGAGATAGAGATTCTCCCCTAGGGATGGATACCGCCTCTTTTCTCCGGGGCCTGTCTGCCCTCCCTTTTTACCAGGGGCAGGTGGTGCACATTGAGCGCCTCCCCCCGCGCGAGGCGGCCTATGGGGAGGTGGAGCTTTCCCCCTCTGTCCGTGCTCTTCTCAGGGAGAAGGGTCTTTTCCCCCTCTACCGCCACCAGGCCCAGGCCCTGGAGTATATACGGCGGGGGGAGAATGTGGTGGTGGCCACCCCCTCCGCCTCGGGCAAGACCCTCGTCTATAACCTGGCGGTGATAGAGGCTCTTCAGGCAAGCAAGAGGGCCCGGGCCCTGTATCTTTTTCCCACCAAGGCCCTGGCCCAGGACCAGTGGCGCAAGCTGAAGGAGCTGGGCCTGGGGGAGGGGGGGACCTATGATGGGGATACCCCCTGGGAGGAGAGGGGGCAGCTGAGGAAAAGGACCCGCCTCATCCTCACCAACCCCGATATGCTCCATGTGGGCATCCTGCCCAACCATGCCTCCTGGGCCCCCTTCTTCCGCCACCTCAAGCTGGTGGTGGTGGACGAGGCCCACGCCTACCGGGGGGTCTTCGGCTCCCATGTGGCCCAGGTCCTGAGAAGGCTAAGGCGCATAGCGGAGCTCTATGGCTCCCGGCCCCAGTTCATCCTCTCCTCCGCCACCCTGGCCAACCCCAGGGAGCACGCCCAGAGCCTGGTGGGCCTGCCTTTCCAGGCGGTAACTGAAGACGGCTCCCCCTCCGGGGGCAAGGACTTCGTCTTCTGGGACCCCCCGTTTCTGGACCCCTCCCGCTCCCAGCGCCGCAGCCCCAACAGCGAGGCCGCCTATCTCCTCTCGGAGCTGGTGGCGGGGGGTATAAGGACCCTGGTCTTCGCCCGGAGCCGTCGACTGACGGAGCTTATCTATATCTATGCGCGGGACCGCCTGAAAGAGAAGGCCCCGGGACTGGCCCCCAGGCTCCGGCCCTACCGGGCGGGCTACCTCCCAGAGCTGAGGCGGGAGATTGAGCGGGGGCTCTTTGATGGCGAGCTCCTGGGGGTGGTGGCTACCACCGCCCTGGAGCTGGGGGTGGACATAGGAAGCCTGGAGGCCACCGTCCTCAATGGCTATCCCGGAAGCATAGCCTCCGCCTGGCAGCAGGCGGGGAGGAGCGGCCGGCGGGGTGAGAGGTCCCTCAGCTTCCTCATCGCCCGGGATGACCCCCTGGACCAGTATCTAATGCGCCACCCCGAGGCCTTCTTCCAGCGCCCGGTGGAGCACGCCCTCATCAACCCCCTCAACCCCTATCTCCTGGCCCTCCACCTCCTCTGCGCCGCCTGGGAGTTCCCCCTGCAGGAACGGGATGGCCGCTACTTCGGCGAGGGCTGGGAGAAGATA
>JAHKAY010000020.1 GCA_018825785.1 Chloroflexota bacterium
CACCTGCGGTCTTCACGGCGAACCTCCATCCTGAAGAGGCTAGAGCAGTGGCAGAGTATTGGTGGTAAGTGTATTGAAGATTGCCACAGGCTGCAGGCGCACATTGTGGAAGAAGCCAAGAGAGAGACAGACTTGGAGATTATGCTGCTTGCTGGAAAGCGAAGACCGCGAAGAGGTTTACTTGACGGCTTCTGCTGGACAATCTATTCTCGGGCACTCTCTGGAGTTGATGCCAGTGGGGCAGGATACAAGGTAGTGAGTAAGCACGACGACCTTTGCTTGCTGTCATGGCAAGGAGATAACCTCTCCTGGCTCAAAAACGACGAGCTGAACAGGCTACAAAGCATTCACCAGAGGCTCATGAAATACTACAGCAAGTTGTCCATTGCTCGTGGTGTCGTTGCAGAGAAGAAAGAGCTAGACATACTCAGCGCATCGCTACGGTCCACCTTGGACCGCTTTGCCGGTTTGCGAACCATCCCAGGTATGTGCAGGGAATGCCCCCCTATCTCGGAAGATGAGACTCATGCAGGGTACAGCCCTGCCCGGACAGGCTTGAGCTCCAAAGCCCCGGGATGAACGGCACAGATCGTGTCAATATCAAACCAGGGCTGAAGGTATCAATAATACTGAAGAAAGACCAGCGATCCGGAAGGTTAACCGAAGGGGTAGTCAAAGACATTCTGACGAAATCCTCTACTCACCCCCATGGCATCAAGGTCCGCTTGGAAAGCGGTCAAGTCGGTCGAGTTAAAGAGATAAGAATTTGAGTCGGAGACTCCCTGAACGTCTGTCTAGCCCAACAAGGCTAGGGCCTGCTTTAAAAATGCCCGCAAGAAGTAGTCTGTGGAGGGCTTTGCCCGACCGTCCCCCGAGCCCTTGATGGCTGATGGGGTCAGCGGCGCGACGAAATGTCCTGTGGTTTCATGTATCTCTCGCTCTGGCGTCGCCAGTGTCAACGCGCCAAGGGCAACCGGGCTACGGGTAGCGGTGGTCCACAAGTCAGAGCTCCGTATGATGGAGGAGGAAGGCAGGAGAGCCCAGCATATGCCACGGTACCTCTCTTCTCTCTCCCAATAGGTTTGGTTTGGTCAGAGTCCACGCTCCTTGAGCCAGACCAGCCACTTTCCAAGCAGTTGAGCGAGGACCTCTCTCTCCACGCGAGTTTGCCAGTGTTTGGAACGGTAATCTTCTGTGCTCATGGCATGTCTGTCCAGCTGGGCAAGGCGCTCTTCAACCTTCGCCAGACGTTGGCGAAGCACCTCCGGATAGATGACCTGTTTACATCGTTTCGCGCTACACTCCTGTATTAGCTGGCAAATCAGGCCCTTTTGCTGCAGAAGAATCGCTGTCATCTCCTCTTCTCCCGGTGGGAGATGCTCGCCGCCAGGATACGACTGCGACAGATGAGCGGCGCGATCAGAGAGCCTGTCGTCAATGGCTTCTAGTTCGGCCTGAAGAAAGTCCATAGCCACACCTCGTGCCCCTAGCCCGGGTGGGAGCGATTCTTCGTCCCTTGACTTCATGGTCGCCTCCTCTGACCCTGCTCAATGCCGCGGTCGATGCGGATGACTCTGAGCCGTTCCCCGGCATCCCGGCACTCCGACATTCAGATCTCGAACCATGGCTTGCAGTGGCCTTCACCTGAAATCGTTGCTTTCACCTTCTTGGCCAGGTGGCTCTTCAGGAAACGCAGCGCATGCTCCCCGTCGTCATCCAGCAGGATCCTCTCAAGCTCCATCAGTTCCTCGTCGCTCAGCGTCACGATGATGGACTTCTTCATGTCGCCTCCGTGTCATGCACGTCCGAATCCTTAGCCCCCTATCGCATAAGTAGTCTGCTGCCTCCGAAGATCTGGCTCTACCGCAAAGCGGGAACCAACAAGACCGGGATGGGAGCTTGATGAACGACATTGTGACTGACACTCCCAATAAGAATCTCGGGAATGAACCCCCTCCCTTGGCTTCCCATGACAACCAGGGAAAAATCCTCGGATTTGGTCCTTCTCAAAATCTCCTGTATAGGTGACCCGTAAGGAATTTCAATACGAACGTCGGTGGCGCCTTTCTCTATCAGTTTCGCTTTAAGCCTGGCGAAACGCTCCTGGTCAATCCGGTTAAACTCTTCCAGCCGGTCCTCCAGATGCTTGGCAATTCTCGCTTTATCCTGGACATGAAGCAGAGTAACGCGTTTTGCGCCACCTTCTACGATTCTCCCCACGTAGGCAAATGCCCGCTCGGATGTATCTGAGAAGTCTGTAGGGTAGAGAATATTATTTAGTAAATCGCTGCACGCCACTTCGCATCGCTTTTCGCTGCCTTCCTCTTTAATCTCGAGACGCACTACCAGCACAGGTGTGACAGCATTGCGGATAATTTTGAAGGCAACGCTGCCCAGCGTAATCTCTTTCATCAGGCTAGCGCCATGAGACCCGACAATGGTTAAAGATACTCCCTTCTCCTTTGCTATCCTGTTGATTTCCAATTCGGGAATGCCGGGGGCGATTTCAATTGTGGCCTCAAAACCCTGACTTTCGATCATAGCCTTTTGAGCCAGTAATTTCGGCTCAACCATAGGAGTCAGCAAGCGCGCTAAGTCCTCAATATGCTTGAGCCCGAGAGCATGAATGAGAATAGCCTTCTCTGCTCCCAGTCGGCGCAACCCCTGTAAGCATGAAATCACGCGGTCAGACGCTTCCGATAAATCAGTGGCTACCAAGATTTTGCTGAACATTTTTCAATCCTCCTTTTTGTTGTTTCAATCCCTTGCATTGTCCTCTAGCTACCCTTGTCTTTCGGGTTCGACGCCACAGCCATCACAGGCTTCCCGGCAAAATACCTCCTCTGGAAGTAGAGCGACAGGTTCACCAGGCTGATAAGCACCGGCACCTCGACCAGGGGGCCGATAACGGCAGCGAAAGCCTGCCCGGAACCGATGCCAAATACGGCTACCGCTACAGCGATGGCCAGCTCGAAGTTGTTGCTGGCGGCAGTGAAGGCGATACTGGCTGTCCTGGAGTAGTCGGCTCCAATCTTCTTACCCATGTAAAAAGAGACCAGGAACATGACCACAAAGTAGATGAGCAGCGGTACGGCTATCTTCACCACGTCCAGCGGAATCTGCACGATAAGCTCACCCTTCAGGGAGAACATTACCACTATGGTGAAAAGCAGGGCTGCCAGGGTGATGGGGCTTATCCTGGGGATGAACTTGTTTTCATACCAGGCACGCCCCTTTGCTCTGATAAGCAGGAAGCGGGTGAGCATTCCGCCAAAGAACGGGATGCCTAGATAGATAAACACGCTCTGAGCTATCTGGCCGATAGTGACCTCGACCACCGAGCCCTCTAAACCGAACCAGGTAGGCAGAACCGTTATGAAGACGTAGGCGTAGATGGAGTAGAAGACTATCTGGAAAATAGAGTTCAATGCTACCAGTCCGGCGGCATACTCGGTATCTCCCTTTGCCAGCTGATTCCAGACGATAACCATGGCAATACAGCGGGCCAAGCCTATCATAATCAAGCCTACCATATACTCAGGATACGGCCAGATGAAGCCGAGAAAAAGGATGGCAACGAGGAACATGATTATTGGTCCAATGACATAGTTCTGGAATAAGGATAGCCCCAGCACCCGCCAATCGCGGAAGACTTTTCCCAGCTCTTCGTATTTCACTTTGGCCAACGGCGGGTACATCATCAGAATGAGGCCCACGGCTATAGGGATTGAAGTGGTGCCGACAGAGAGCCGGGTGACAGCTTGGCCCACTTGCGGAAGGAAGTAGCCCAGCCCCACCCCGAGGCCCATCCCCAGGAATATCCAGAGGGTAAGAAAACGATCCAGAATTGATAGCCGGCGGATTACGCTCCCCGGCTCTGCGTTGCTCATAGTTTACTCCTACATCCCTTCGGCCAATTCAGGCATCAACGGCATCATTCCAGAAGCCTGGCTAGAGCTTCACGGTCTTCAGAAAATTCAGGTTGTGAAAGCGGAAGACACTCCTCCAGGCTCTTCTTCCCCTGGTTGAGGGAAAAGGCAAAGGCGAAGCAGGTGGGCAGGCCACATTTCTTGCAGTTTGTCCTCGGCAGAAGCTTATACAGGGAGAGAGCCCCAACTTTGGATCTCTCCGCTCTGCCGAGAAGACCCCCGGGCTCGGTGACTCGCCACACCATCTTGTGACATATCGGCGGCTCTGGGTATGCCCCAAGGTCATAAAGCGAGTAATTCATGAACTCCACTGGCTCTTCCTGGTAGCAGCTCCGGACCGCTCTCTCTACGATTTCGGGACTCAATCCGGGGACCTCCAGGTCTCTTTCTCCCGGTTTGCACAGCAGGTTGACAACGGCAATGACCTGCTTGCTGAATCTCTCGATCATCTCGGGGGGCAGATTGTACAGATAAGGGGTGGGAGCCTTCGTTCCTATTATCTGCCTGTTCTCGTCAACCCCGTTTTGCTTCAGTGCCAGGAGGGACTCCCCCGGCAAATGGCCCACCGATTCCCTCCCGCAGAGTACGATGTAGCGGATATTCGGATTGGCCACGATATTGCAGATCATCTTCTCCATGCCAACGTTTTCGGTCTGGAGCGTCCCGGCAAGGGCCGCACCCGAATCCATCCCCGCCACTACCAGCTCGGTCAGCTCCATCGGAATTTTAAAGTCGAAGGTGTCCAGGATGACGCACACGGCCACCGGTGAGAAGTCGTTGCCCCTGGCATAGCGCCCCTGCTCTGGAGGGTACCCGTCTGCCGGTTTCACCTTCAGCATTACGTTTGACCCCTGCTCAGCAGTGCCTTGTACACCGCTTTCTCTCTCACCCTTGGGATTGCTCTCTCGTTCAACTTCCGCAGCGAAGTCACGACAGCCTCAAGGTCTTTGACGGGAAACCCGAGCACACACTCGCTTTCATCCAGGTTTGTCGCCTCGCGACATCCGTAGCAGCCCCGGGGAGGTGTTGACCTTCTTGGTCAGAAACGGCATGATGGTTACATCAACGCAGGTGGCCTGCAGGATACCCGTGCTGAACTCAAGCCTTCCCCCGGTTTCGAAGACCAGGGCCAGGGCTACCCACATGAGGTGCTCAGGGGCGGACTCCAGGACCACTACATCGGGCTCGAAGGGTGCTTCGGCCAGCGGACAGCAGGCTACCATCTTGTATTTGCCCATCTCAAGGCGAGGCATGGTGTCCAGGGTGTGCCTCGCAGCCGCCGGGCTTCCAAATATGCCCATACCGGCGGGCATCTCTCCTGACAAGAGCTTGGCCGGCGGCTCTTTGAAGCCCAGGGCCCAGGCCGCCGCCGGGCACGAGGTATTATCCGCAGTGAGGAGAAACCTCTTGCCCTCCCTGGCACCCATCAGAACCTGGCAATAGCGTCGCTCACTGGGGAGTTCAAAACCTGGCAAGCTGATTCGCTCGTCAATGAACTTCACCGCTATCGGCTCGGAGGGCAGGCCCAAGAAGTTCTTCATGATAGTCGCCTGTTCCTGCCACTCCGTCATTCTTGCTTCCACCTAATGCACCGCCTCGCCCAGCATCCTCACAACCCTGGCCTTGATCTCATCCCTTATTCCCCTGACCTCCTCAATAGTTTTGCCTTTGGGGTCCTCCAACTCCCAGTCCTCGGTTTCGACCCAGGTGGCTGGGCACAACGCCTCCACCCCACAGCCCATGGTCACCATCTTGTCCGCCTGGCCAACCATCTCCGGGGTGAGGGCCCTCGGCTTTTTGGCGGATAGGTCTATGCCTACCTCCTGCATCACCTTGACGACCGCAGGGTCAACGGCTTCATCGGGATCGGTGCCTGCCGAAAGCGCCATCGCTTTGCCCTGGGCGAGCCGATTGAAGAACGCTTCGGCCATCTGACTGCGGCCGGAGTTGTGGACACAGACGAAGAGCACTGTTTTCAACGCTGAACCTCCATCTTCTTGCTGCCGTCGAGGACTTCGAAATGCCTCCCCTTCAGACAACGTTCCATCAGGTAGCCGATGCCGATGAAAAGGGGCAAGGACACCAGAGTGCGGGCCAATGAGAACCTGACGCCCAGGTAGCCTATCTCTATGCCCAGCATGGGAATTTTCATTGACGAAAATGCACCTAGGTAAATGAAGATATTCCGTATGCTCGCGCCTTTTCTATAGAGTAGAAAGGCTACCGGAAAAGCTCCATATAACGGCCCTGCCTGGAGCATGGCAAGCAGCACCACGAGCATCATACCTTTGATTCCCGATTTCTGCCCAATATGCTTCTGAATCTTCTCTTTGGGCACCCAGACATCAAACAAGCCGACGATGACAAACAGAAACGGCACAAAGGTGATCATCTCGACGAAAGACTGTGTGAAATTGGTGAAGACGGCTCTGCCGGGATTGAATCCCAGGATAAGAGACAATATGGTTAGGATGACGTAAGCCGTAACCCATATGTAATTGCGGTGCTCTTTGAGAAATCCCTTCATAATACTAGCCCCACGAGCAACCCGGTAATCACTGCAGCCACGAAATTCAGGGCATTTCGAGCGATAGCCACTCTTTTTCCAAAGTACCTAATCTCCAACGGTAGCGTGACCACTCCCACCATCATCAAGGTGGTCATGAATGTGGCAACCACTGCGTAGGAAGCCCCCTGTTGAATAAGCCCGGCAGCGATGGGATAGGAAATAAACCCGGGAATCAGGGTGATGGAACCGACCAGCGCCGCTATAGAGAAGCCCAACACCCCAGAATTGGCGCCGAGGTAATGGCTGATAACACTGGGAGGAACGAAATATAGCACCACACTGATTAGAATCAGGATATTCAGAAAAGGGAGCAGAACGTTCCTGAACATCCTCCATCCCCTCTTGACCCCCTCCAGGGTCTTCTTCCGGTCAAGGGCAATAGATACCATCGATAGCACGGCGCACAGCGTTATGAAAGTAATGGCGTTACTACTCAAACTGGCTCCTGTGTCCCTTGAATGGGTCTGGCCAGCGATTCCCTGGTGCGCCGGGCAATAAGGTCAATCTCCTCTGGGGCTAGCTTGAACTGGTGATTCTTGGCAACTCCCTCCTCGGTGACACAAATCCAGTCGGTTGCTTTCAGCCCAGCATGTTCAATTGCTTTCCTGTCGCAGGCCACCTGGCAGCCGTCCAGGGCCACAATTCTCTTGGCTCCTCTGGCCGACTCCACCATGCCGTCGATATGTGCAGCAATGCCAGCTAGGCAGTAGATATGGCCCACTCCTTCCTCATCCAACCTGATAGCCACCTGGTTGGTGATCTGCCCGCAGTTGGAGCCTCCGGAGCAGGGCAAAAAGGTAGTCTCCTCCGCACTGCATTCGCATGTAAGAGCACCGTCTGCTTGAGGCTCACTCTCCACCATCGCGCATCCTCCCATTGTCAATTAGCGTCATGGTAAATGGACTTCTTCACTCCTCCAATACGGTCTTTACGATCAGCTCTTTAGCCTTCTTAACCTCATCGTCAGAGATATAATCCATCACACCCTTGATCTCTTTGCCGATGTCCTCACTGAGAGATTTCTTTTTCATGCCTATATCACGGGTAAGCACAATGCTGACTGGCTTGAATCCGGCCTGTTCCAGTATCTTGCGACTGCACTCAAAAGGACAGCCATCCACTGTGACAACCTTCTTTGCCGCTGTGGTCTTGCCCAAGACCGGCTTCACGTTGGTCGGTAATCCCCCCAGGCACATGATAGCCGCTTTTTCCAGTCCCAGTTCTTTCACGGCTTCCAGACAGGCAAGCGCGCTCGTGATGCCAGTGTTGGATGCCCCGCCGAAACAGGAAAATATCACGTTCTCGTGGGTATTTACTCCTGCCCGCCATTGTTGTTCTTCCGCCATTTTGACCTCTCCTGTACTCTCGTTATTGGCTTCCCCTATTCTTTGGCGAGAGCCGTGGTGATGAACGTGATAACCTCTGCCTTGGTAGGCACCCGCCCAGAGCAGACCAGCTGCTCGTTCACGACAAGACCCGGGGTGGTCAGAATGGGATACGCCATTATCTTCTTGATGTCTTTGACCTCCTCGATGGTGGCCTCTATTCCCAGCTCCTTCACCACTTCTTTGGCCGTCTGTTCTATCTGATGGCACCTGGCACAACCGGGTCCGAGCACCTTGATCACCATTCCCTTGCCTCCTTTCGCCTACTCCAAAGTCGTTCTAGGTTCAGATGCTAACCGGCGACAAAGCCATATATCAATCCTGCGGCAGTACAGCAGACGATGATTAAGCCTACATACCAGAAGAGTCTTCTGTTGCCAATCATCTGCCGGACGACCAGTAAGCTGGGCACGGACACAACCGGGTCGGCCAGCAGGTAGGCCAGCAGCGGCCCCCTACCCACGCCCACATCGAGGAAGAGCCGTGCCATTGGTACTTCTACCAGGGTTGGGAAGTATGCCACCACCCCAAACAGCACTGCCGCCAGCGTCGCAGGCAAAGAGGCGCTTCCGAAATGCTGCTGAACGAACTCGGCCGGTATCACCACTCTGAGCATTCCGGCCACAAAGACACCGATAAGGAGCAGGGGGACAATGGTGCGGACAAAGAACCAGGTCTCTCTCATCCAGCTCCTAGTGTCGCTCCAGGTCAATCCGCGCCTGACCACGAACACAAGAGCGGCGAGGAGCGGCGCAAGCCCGGCCAGTTTCACCGGAACACGTAGCAAAGGCGAAGCCCCCCAGAGCAAGATAGCCAGAAGGAGGCTGAAGAATAGCCAGAGCCATCTGGAGCTGCTGCGGTTCCCCGCCGCAGAGAACGCCCGTTGAGTTGCAGCATTAGGCGCGTCGCTAGATTTGTCAGGGAAAAAGGCGGTCATAGTGGCCCCGATGATAATGGCGAACGTAATAGACAGGACGATTCGGGCGAGGGCGATGTCAGGCCCAATCAGTGATGACGTGTAAGTGATGGCCAGTATGTTGGTAGCCGGGGCCGTATAGAGAAACGCGATGGCGGGTCCCAGACCAGCCCCGCTCTTTCGTACCCCGGCAAAAAGCGGCAGGACAGTACAGGAGCAAACGGCCAGACACAGTCCACCAACGATGGCCATCGGGTAGGCAACATGTTTGGGTGAGTGAGGCCCGAGGTAGCGCAGGACCTTCTCCTTGGGAAACAGGGCATAGAGCGCGCCCGCTAAGAAGAAGGCAGGCACGACAAAAGGCAAGTGGACGAGTAGATAGTCCTGGAGAGTACCTACACCACCCTGGAAGAGATCATCAACAATGGACACGCCATACCCCTATATGCGCACCAACGCAGACAGCCTGCGCAAAAAAAGAGAGGCGTTACCTTGCCATCTGTCGGACACAACCAGGCCCAACGCGCTCAACCATCTTAAGGCGCTCCCTATCCAGGGTCACCACCTCGTTCCCTTCCAGCGCCTTCCTCACCGCCTCCACCAAGTCGGAGAAGTGCTCTTTCATTCCCTCCCGATCTATTGAGTACAGCGACCACAGGCCATCCTTCCTCAGCTTCAAGAGGCCAGCGTCATACAAAGCACTAAGGTTCCTGGAAGCCCTCGTCTGCGAGATGTCCAGAGCCTGCATAACTTCACAGACGCAACATTCTCTCTCTAGGAGCAGGTTTAGTATCCTGAGCCTGGTCTCATCCGAGAGGGCCTTGAAGGCTTTCACCAGCTCACGCATCGACGCCTTGTTCCTCTATATGCGCATCCACACCTATAGCTTACCATGCTCGAGGAGTTCAGTCAACCGTTAAGCCTAAGAGGCCTGCGCAGCCGAAGTGTGCGGAGCATGCCGCAAGTCACATATTGCACATGACGCAGCCCATTGACGAAAGCGAGAATTGTGCTCAGAGGCTTCAACAGAATGAGTTCTTGTCCCCTAACCTGGCTTGGTGGCGGAAACCTTCATGCTCAGGACTGAGTCTGCAACCTCCCCCAAAGTTTCTGGCGATACTTTCAGATTAGTGGCGATTCCCTGAGCAAGCGGTTCGCTGACTATGTGGTTGAAGGAGAACAAAGCCTCATCAATAATCGCGACGTCGCGGAAGCCTGCGGCTCTCATGGCTTCCAGGTATTCATCCTTGATTGCTGCTCCGGCAATACAGCCAACATATGCTTCAATCGAATGCAAGAGGGGTTTGGGGAGCGGCTTTAGTAGAACTATGTCCGAGACTAGGAGCCTCCCGCCTGGTCTTAGCACGCGAAATGCTTCCGAAAAAACCTTCGGTTTGTCAGGCGAAAGATTAATGACGCAGTTGGAGACGACTACATCGACGGAACTATCATGGACTGGCAGGTCTTCAATATCCCCTTGCCTAAACTCCACATTGCCGAAATTACCTTCTTGGGCATTCTGTTGTGCCTTTTCCACCATCTCTGGGGTCATATCCACGCCGATGACCCTGCCGCTCTTCCCAACCTTCTTTGCAGCAAGAAAACAGTCAAAGCCTGCCCCTGAACCAAGATCGAGAACGATGTCACCCTTCCTTAAGGAGGCGATGGCCACAGGATTACCACATCCCAGACCCAGATTTGCTCCTTCAGGAACCGCTTCAAGCTCTTCGTCGGAATAGCCTATCCTCTTGCTCACTGCCTTTGCTGGACTGGGACCGCAAGAACACGGGCTGCCAGAACTGCAGCAGGAACCACCCTGTCTTGCGATTCTGCCATAACCTTCCCTCACAATTCTCTTTTTATCTGCCTTTTCCATTTCAACACTCCTTTCCTATCCTATCCTAGTATTTCTTTCGTCATCGGCCCGAGCATGCTCTTCACCATGTCGGTGACCTCTTCTACCTTGATTAGAGAAATGCAGCACACACGCCCCTCCCTTTCAAAGGTGACCAGGGCTAGCTTATCACCGGCACCAATGTTTGCCTTCTGCCTTGTTTCTTTCGGGAGAACCATCTGACCGCGCTCATCAATGCTCACCAGGGCCTCAACCCGGCAGCAGCCAATTCCTGCTTTCTTTGGTGAGTAGGAGCACCTGTTCCTGTTGGCCCGCCTCATATTTGTCCCCTCCTGCCATAAAACAGAGAATTCTGAATAATCAGACTGCGCTGAATTATAGGCCATGAGACAGGGAATTGTCAAGTAATTGGCGAAACAGAATTGAGGATCGTTAGGTGATTCACCGCGCCTCCAAAGGCACGCTAGAAGGACTTCAGCAGCAGACGTACCACCCAGCTCTTCAGATACCCTATCTCCTTGAGCAACCAAGCAGGGGCGGGGTCTCGGCTCACCCCTCCCGGCCCCTTCCTGAAGTAGTACTGGACCCCCAGGGTCCCCCGGAGGCCGAGGAGGGTCAGGATTCTGTCCCGGAGCCCGGGCTCCTTGACGGCCAGGAAGAAGAGCATAGCTCCAACAAGCCCCAGAAGAACCAGGGCCAGTGGGTTCTGGCCTCCGCAGCGTTGGCTTTGTCCTTGGCGTTCTGGGACACCTCAGCTCCTTTCTGTCGGTAGATTAGTCTACTACCTCACCAGGAGCTCACACTACCCCCTGAACTGTTCGGTGTTACTGCCCTGCTTTGTGTCCCATTATCGCTGACGGTCTACAGATACTAGTTCAACGTATGCACAACCACGCGCTTGCCGAAATAGAAAAGGGCTTTACTTCTTCCTCTCCCTCACCTGCTCCGCAATTACCTGGTGCAGCCTCTCTCTGTCCCTCGATACCGCTTCACCATCGTTGAAAGAGTCGGCCAGCACATCAAGCAGTGCGCGGCAATATTTGCTGCTACCGTCCCTGTCAGCAACGTAGACCACGCATTTCCCCTCGCGCCAGCGCTTGAGAAAACCGGCATCCATAAGTGCTTTCAGGCTTCTGGATACCTGGGACGGAGATAAGGGGAAGATCTCCTGCATTTCGCAGACACAGATGTCCTTTTCCAGGAGTAGCTTCAACATCCTGATCCTGTTCTCATCCGAGAGGGCCTTTGATACCCGTACTAGTTCTCGCATGTTGAGTCTGATTGCATTTTATCACAATCATGCATACCTTGCACCTGCCAAATACGGGGTATAAGGCTCTTGAATGCCCGGACGGTCATCCGCTCAAGGCATCTTATGCCTATGATACCCGTCGTGCGAAGACCACGGACGTTGGTCCAGCCGCTTACCGCCTCTCGCCGGGGTGGTGACGCCCCTACGCGGAGTGCGTGTCTGCGCAATCTTGCAAATGACTCTCGGTTATGCTATAATTCTAAACAGGATTGGGGGCAATTCGGCGAGGGAGGATAATAGGATGTTGATTCCAGGGGAAGGCAGGAGCAGGGCAGCCCGGCCGGGCTGGCTTCTTATGAGCGTGCTGGCTTCACTTCTGTTGCTGGAGGCCTGTCTTGTGCCTGTAGCCACCCCGACGTCTTCGGTTACACCTGCTCCTACGAGCACTCCGGCATCGGCCGCCCTCCCCCCACCTGTTACCGTGGGCCTATCGGGTAAGATTAGCGGCCTGGGGTTCATGCTGGAGACCGTCCAGGTAGTCTCCTCCGACGGCCGGGCGAAGCTCACGCTGCCGAAGGGAGCGCTAGTCATGGATGACAACAGGCAGCCTGCCAAGTCTGTAACCTGCACCCCATTTCAGCCTCCGGAGTCCAAGGAGGGTCTGGTGGTGGGCCTGGGTTATGAATGGGCCACAGGCGAGGCCGCTGGTGAGCTAGGTCATCATGGAACGATAATGCCGGTGGCAACGGTCTCCATAACCTATGACCCGCCACCTGCTAACCCGAGAATCGACCTGAGCCGCCCTGACTTGCCATGCTGGTGGGAATCGGAAGGCATGTGGAAGGAGCGCGGGGCCATTCCTACTGTGGACCCGGTTAACCACATCATTACCTCGCCAATGGCAAACTTCATACCTGTAGTCGTAATCTTCTGGTACACAGACGTTAAGGTTCTCCCGGGTCCGGCCGACCGTCCGGCCCGAAGACGAGCCGTTACTGTTGACCTATCTGGTAAGATTGACAGCCGGGGGGCCCTGCTGGAGGCCGTCCAGGTAGTCTCCTCCGACGGCCAGGCGACGCTCACGTTGCCGAAGGGGGCAAAAGTCCTGGATGCCGGCGGCCAGCCCGCAGAGTCCATAACCTGCATCTCGTATGAGCCCCCGGAGTCGAAGGAAGGTGTGGTGGTCGGCCAGGCCTATTACTTCGGCGGGCTGGCCGCCGGGGGAACGATTAACCCGCCGGCAACGCTCACTATAACGTATGCCCCGCCACCTGCCGACCCGAGAATCGACCCGAGCAAGCCTGACATAGCAGTCTGGTGGCCAGAGAAAAACCAGTGGGTCAAGAGTCCCTTCCCCGTTACCGTGGGCCAGGCCAGTCGCACCCTTACGTCGTTACAGGGGAATTTCCTACCTGTCGCCGTCATCTTCTGGTACGTGGACACCACTCCTCCGGTTGGGACCTTTCTTACAGCTCCGCCAGCCGGTCAGCCACCTGCGTCGGCCTCAGGGAGGGATGTTCAAGAGCACATGCCACAAGGAGGGTAGATGAGATGAAAGGGAGATACTCAAAGCCTTTTAAGCTGGTAATGGCCCTGGCCCTGGTGGTGGGGCTGGTCCCCATCATGGCCACCCCAGCCCAGGCCTGCATCGCAATCGATATCTACCCCAGCTCAGGTCCGGTGGGCACCGAGGTCACCATTTTCTACTTCAATGCCCACCAACACGCCGGGGAAGTGGAATTGGGCCCTTTGAATGCCGGCGTACGTCCGAACAGCGTCACCTTTGGGGGCTTTCCTACGACCCATAAAGTGGGGACGTATAAGGAGGGCGAATTCACCATTGTCGTCCCCGATGTGCCGCCGGAGGACTATTTGGTCAACGTTCCTAACGGTATCGGGACAACCCACGACTTTGAGACCTTCACCGTGACGGAGGGCCCGGTAAAACGCAACCCTCACTGGGGCGTGGTCGGCCATATCCTGGCGCCGATTGACGGGAAGTATGAGGAGGTGTGGGGCTTTGACCCCGCCACCCAGACCTGGGAGCTCTACGACCCGGCCTACGCTGCCATCAGCGACCTGATGGCCCTGGTGACGGGACACGGCTACTGGATCAAGGCCAGAGAGGATGTCACCATTCTCTGGGGGACTAATTACTACCTCCTGAGGAAGGGGTGGAACTTCATCATCTGGCTGGGGCCATAGAGTCTGTGGCGTTGTCGATGAATAGACTGGTCTATTTCGCGGTGCCAGTCCTTGTCCTCTCTTCCCTGCTATCGAGCTGTGTCGCAGGTATCCCTACCCCTACCCCCACTACCACCGCAGCCCTAACCCCGGTAGCCACACAGACCCCCACGCCAGGGATTATCCCTTCACCCACCGCAGCGCCCACACCCACACCTGCCCCCACCACTGCCCCAACACCCATGCCTACACCAACACTCATGCCTGCACCAACACCCACGCCTGCACCGACACCCACGCCTGCACCGACACCCACGCCAAGGCTCACACCTACCCCGGCTGGTGGCGGGCGCATCGCCTTCGACTCCAACCGGGATGGTAACTATGAAATCTACGTGATGAACGTCGATGGCTCCGGACAGACCCGCCTGACCAACAACCCCGCCAATGAAGGAGTCCCGTCGTGGTCGCCCGGCGGCACCAGGATAGCCTTCCTGTCCAACCGGGATGGTAACTGGGAAATCTACGTGATGAACGTCGATGGCTCCGGACAGACCCGCCTGACCAACAACCCCGCCAATGAAGGAGCCCCGGCGTGGTCACCCGATGGCACCAGGATAGCCTTTGAGTCCAACCGGGACCTTAACTATGAAATCTATGTAATGAACGCCGATGGCACCGGGCACACCCGCCTGACCGACAACCACCCCACCCCTGACGGAGCCCCGGCGTGGTCACCCGATGGCACCAGGATAGCGTTTGTGCGCGACGAAGACTTCGGCCCCGAGCATGAAGGGAACGGTGAAATCTATGTGATGAATGCCGATGGCAGCGGGGAGACCCGCCTGACCAACAACTATGCCAATGACGCAGCCCCGGCGTGGTCACCCGATGGCACAAGGATTGCCTTTGAGTCCAACCGGGATGGGAACTGGGAAATCTACGTAATGAACGCCGATGGCACCGAGCAGACCAACCTTACCAGCAACCCCGCCGGCGACTGGTCCCCGGCGTGGTCGCCCGATGGCACAAGGATAGCCTTCGTGTCCAGCCGGGATGGCAACCTTGAAATCTATGTGATGAACGCCGATGGCACCGGCCAGACCCGTCTGACCAGCAACCCCGCCCAGGACGAATACCCGGCGTGGTCCCGGCTGTGAGCCAGCGGCGCGGCGACAGCCGTTGAGGCTCCGTGCGGGAGGTGTTGCTGTGGCTGCCGAAATAGGAGTACACAACTCGGCTCACGAATACCTATGCTGAGCAGAAGTAGAGAAGGCAAAATTGTGCCCGCCCGGTCTGTTTGGCTTCTTATCAGCGTGCTGGTTCCGCTTCTTCTACAGGCGGCCTGCATCGTGCCTGGGCCTACCCCCCCATATGCACCCACCTCAGCACCTGTGCCTTCCCCAACCCTGGTGCTCTTCCCACCTGTTACCGTGGACCTGGAGGGTAAGACTGACGCCAGCGGTGTCCTCTTGGAGGAGGTCGTAGTAGCCTCCTCTGATGGCCGGGCCCAGATGACGCTGAAAAAGGGAACCCTCGTCCTCGACGAGCAGGGGCAGCCCGCCAAGTCCATATCCTGCGTCCTATATGTGCCAGCAGAGTCCAGGGACGGAGTGGTAGTTGGGCTGGCCTATGAGTTCCGGTGGTTCCAGGGGGCATCGGAGGATTTCCAGGGGGCATCGGAGAAGGAGGAGCCGAAGATAGACCCGGCAGCGAAGATCATCATCAAGTATGACCCACCGCCAGCCAACCCGTGGATAGACCCGAACAGGCCTGACGTAGCAGGCTGGTGGGCAGAGGGGGAAAAGTGGGTCAAGCGCCCCCTGACGCAGCCTTTGGACCTGACTACCCGCACCATTACCACATGGCAAGGAAAAGGCTGTCCTATTTTAGTCGTCATCTTCTGGTACCTGGATATTGTTCCCCCGATTTCCTGAGGCTCTTGCTTTGTGTGCCTGGTCTGGTTTCTTGTTGAGGGCACCATCGAGCCTGGTCTAAGCCGGGTGCCTCCCTGAATGCCTTCTTTCCAGTGCTTTCAACAAGACTCCGTGTTCTCGCAGGCGCGCGTGACATTCGGGCGGAATGTGCAATCCCCATTGCCTGAATCGCAGGAACCCCGAGAAGCAGGGCCATTGATAGTCAGTGAAGCGACGCTATAATATGTCTAACGGAAGTAGCCCAGCCAGGCGGATTGGGAGAGGGTGGAAAGATGGCAAGGGAATGTCAATTGGATGAGAACAAAGTGGCGTGCACCTGCACCTACGAGCCGTGCGACCGTAAGGGTATCTGTTGCGAATGTATGTTCTATCATCGCCAAAGGGGAGAAGTGCCCGGCTGTTTGTTTCCCTCCCAGGTTGAGAGAACCTATGACCGTTCAATAAGACGGTTCATTCTATCCCAAAGGTGAGAAGCTAGGAGACAATGAAGCGAAGCCAGGCGGATTTGGAGGAGGACGTGGATAAGAAGGAGACAGAGAAGCTAAAGAACCAGCGGAAGACCCGAAAGGGCAAGACGGGAGGCAAGAGTATGGAAAAGGATTTTTCCGGCGCCTTGAAGGAGGTTACGGAGCCGTTGAAGGAGCTCAGGGGGCTTTGGAAAGATTTGAAGCACGAGATAGGGATTTGAGCCGAGAAAGGAAGCATAGAGGGGTTCTTGAAGGGACCGAATGGGGGTAGATAAAAATGCCTTATAGATGTTCCTGCGGGGCTGAATTCACGGATGTGGCCGAATATGCCAAACACAAGCGTTCGCATCAGGAGCAAAAGCAAGCTCCCAAGGGAGTGGTCTGTCTGGGCTGTGGGAAACCCATTTCTACTCCTGAGAACTACAGTGGAATGGTTTCCTGCCCTTCTTGTCACAAGAGCATGAAGGTGGTGGTAGAAAAAGGGGAAGTGTTGACTGCCAGATTAGGGTAAAATGGAGGCAGATATGGACGAGAAGGAGGCCAAGAAGCCAAAGAAACAGCAGAAGAAGGGAAAAGGTAAGATAGGAAGCAACATATAGCCGAGCCGGGCGAATTTGGAGAGGGCGATGCGTCCAAGGGGACCGAATTGACCGACAGCCAGACAAACTCATTGGCCGCGAGTCTTGCCCAAGACATTCGTAGCGTGGCTGACCACGCACAGACCGAGGAGGACTTGCGAATCGGCGTAGAGAAGCTCCTCGAACCTGCCCTACAACAGTTGGGCATTGAGGCCCATCCGCACTATGAGAGGCGCGTCCTGCGTACGACCCTGACAGCCCCTGGGCGGGCTGATGCACTCTACGGCCAGGCAGTTATTGAATACGAACCCCCTGGCAAACTCACCACCGCGAGAGGTCTGGCCTCCACACGCAGGCAACTTGAAGGCTATCTGCTAGGGCTAGCAGGGTCGGGTAGCCAGCGCGAGGTTGCCCTGCGTCGCATGGCCGGCATCGGCCTTGATGGCCGCAGCATCTTCTTTCTCCGCTACCGTGGCGATAAGCCCCCAGTAGAAGAAGCGGTGCCGAAGGCGCAGTCCACCCAACTGCCATTGTTAGTGGAGGAAGCCACCAAGGGCAGTTTTTCGCTTATCGGGCCGTACGCCGTCACTGAGGAAAGCATCAGCCATTTCTTGCTCCACCTGCGGGCATTGCGCCGCCGTCCTTTGGCCGCGGAAGACCTTGCCAAAGAGTTCGGCCCCGGGCCCGTAGACAATGTGGCGCATAAGATGGTCAACGCCCTCTACAACCGCCTGGAAGAATGCCTGACAGCGCCAGGGGATGCGTTTCCTCAGGTGAAGACGCTGTATGAGGAATGGAAGCGCATTTTTGGTATCGTCTACGGACAGGAGTTGGTGAAGGCCCGGCGCGATGCTAACGCCCTGGCACGGCTGTACCACGTCATGGAATCTACCGACCTTAAGCCACTACTTTTTGCAGTTCACACGTACTATGCATTGCTCATGAAGCTATTGGCAGCAGAGCTCCTTTCTTTGCAGCAGGGCGCACTCATGGCGTCCGTAGTGGAACAACTTCCGGCCTTACCTGGAGAACAACTCCGAGGCCATTTGGGAGAGCTCGAGAAGGGGTCGTGGTTCGAGTCCCAGGGCATCCGTAACCTCCTGGAGGCGGACTTCTTTGGCTGGTATGTCGGAGCTTGGAGTGCAGATATAGAGGAGGCCGTTCGCAGCTTCGCCAGGGCCCTGGCAGAGTATGAGCCGGCCACTGCTACCCTTAACCCAGAAGCTACCAGAGACCTACTGAAGAAGCTGTACCAGTACTTGGTGCCCAGGGAGCTGCGCCACGACCTGGGCGAATACTACACGCCCGACTGGCTGGCCGAGCTGGTGCTTAACGATGTCGGCTATACCGGACAACCGACGGAGCGGCTGTTAGACCCCGCTTGCGGCTCGGGCACGTTCTTGGTGCTAGCCATCCATCGTGCTCTCGACGTCAAAGACTCCCTGGCCTGGCGCACGCGCGAGCGTGAGTTGGTGGCTCAAATCCTGGAAAACGTCGTTGGCTTTGACCTAAACCCCCTAGCCGTCATCGCTGCCCGCACCAACTATCTCCTCGCTCTGGGCTCTCTGGCCCGTCATCTGGCAGGTAAGGACATCCCTGTATATTTGTGCGACTCCATCCTAACGCCTCAAACCCAGCGGGCTCAGAAACGCCCTATCGAACACCAGAAGGATATCCCTGTCCCATCGGCCCAGAAAGAGTTCTGGGTCCCGGAGGAGCTGGTAGACAAGGGCCAGGTGGACGCGCTATGCCGTTTGTTGGAACAATGCGTAGCTGGCAATTACCAGACTGGGGAGTTCCTGGTCCTAGGACAGCGGGAGATGAAGTGGGAAGACCTGCTTACGGAACGCTCGCTTGCGGAACTTTACGATAAGGTGCGGCGGCTTAAAGAGGAGGGGCGGAACGGCCTCTGGGCCCGCATTATCAAGAACGCCTTTGCGCCTGTCTTCCGCTCAGCTACCCGTTTCGACTACGTAGTGGGAAACCCGCCGTGGGTGAACTGGGAGAGCCTGGCCGATGACTACCGGGCAGCGACCAGAGAGTTGTGGCAGAGGTACGGCCTGTTCTCCCTGAAAGGCCACGCCGCCCGCCTGGGCGGGGGAAAAAAGGACGTGGCCATGCTCATGCTGTACGCCGCAATGGACAGCTATCTAAAGGACGGTGGCAAGCTGGGCTTCGTGATTACCCAGACGGTGTTCAAGACCAAGGGGGCGGGGGACGGCTTCCGTCGTTTCCGCCTGGGCGAGGAAGGGCCGCACCTGAAGGTGCTCTCAGCCCAAGACTTGGTAGAGCTTCAGCCCTTTGAAGGGGCTAGCAACCGCACGGCCACCGTCGTCCTCCAAAAAGGCGAATCTACCCAGTACCCTGTGCCCTACATTCTGTGGCAGAAGGCCAAGCCAGGCAGGATAGGGGTTGACTTCACCCTGCAGGGGGTATCGGAACGCACGCGCAGGACGTTGTTATCGGCCAGGCCCGTGGGCAGCGCACAGCCCACGTCGCCCTGGCTCACGGCCAGCCCAGCGGCTCTCCGAGCCCTGCGCAATGTCATTGGCCCATCGGCCTACCAAGCACGGGCTGGAGCTACTACCTGCGGTGCCGATGGGGTCTTTCTGTGCCACATTCTAGAGGCAAGCCCAGGCAATTTACTGAGGATTCAGAACGCCGCAGAAGAAGGCCGCAGGCAAGTGAGAAGAGTTATTCGTGAGGTGGAACCAGACTTGGTTTACCCTGTCGTGAGAGGCAAAGACATAGGCAGGTGGCATTGTGCCAGTGACACCTATGCAATCTTGCCGCAAGATGCCGACAGCCGAAAAGCATATGACGAAAAGTGGCTAAGCGTTGAATTGCCACTAACGTACGAGTATCTGACATTGTTCAAGGACGCTCTCGAAGCACGTCAAAGTAAGGTGTTGCCGCGTCCGCCGTTCTATGCGCTTTATGGCTTTGGACGCTACCATCTCAAGCCTTTCAAAGTAGTGTGGGGACGCGTGGCAAACAGTGTGCAGGCATGCGTGACGCGGCCACACGACGTGCCCTGGCTTGGGGCTAAGGCAACGGTCCCTTTTGAAGCCATGGTCTGTGCTACTGATACAGATGACGAAGCTCACTACGTATGCGCGTGCCTAAATTGCTCTCTTTCCGACTTAGTAGTACGAGCCTATATTGCTGTTCACCCTGATACACATGTCTTAAAGAATACTGCAATCCCGAAGTTCGACCCCTCCAACGCTCTGCACCAGTCTCTGGCCGCTCACTCCCAGCGGGCCCACCAGCTTGCTGGCCAAGGCAAGACAGCGCAGGCGGAGTTGCGCCAGGTGGAGACGGAGATAGACCGCCTGGCAGCCCAACTCTGGGGCCTCTCCAAGGCAGAGCTAACGGAAATACAAAGGTCTCTAGCTGAAATAAGTTAGCCCTGCCCCACCAGCCGAATCCCTTCTCAAGAGTGGTCCCGGCCCTTCAGGACACCACCGCTCCCTCCAATGCCAGCCCGAACCCGCGGCTGGGTTAGGTTGCCTCGCTGGTGGCAGGGGGATAGACGGGACCGCCCTGGCCGGGTTGGACAGAAGACCCAGAATCTCGTTTGCTACCGGGGCAGGTCTGGATGGCAGCCCGGCCCAGCCTAAGCCGCTTCCCGGCGGCGGCCCACCCTCGCTAGGTCTAGCCTCTGGAAGATAGGGGTATTTTTTCACCGGCCCGAGGTGTGTGTTGACGAAACCATGTTACCGTGATAACCTTATGAATAGGCGGGGAAGGAAAGGGGGTGGACTCTGTATGGTGACTGCGTATGCCAAAGACGAGTCTCTCGCTACCTTCGTGGAGAAAGCCAAGGTTGAGAATCAAGAAGAACTTGACCAGCTTTCCGAGCTTCAAAGGATGCTAGAAGAGTTGAGAAGGGAAGCGGAACGTCCTCAGATTTATCAAATTAGCGTCAGGAGCAACTGGTAGCTTTGCCAGGTCGTCCAGTTTTTCGTGACATAATTGACCCCAATAGTCCTGCACTTAGACAGCAACTTGTCACCAAGATTCAACAACAGCTAGATCCTCCTGGAAGCCTGCTAACCTACACTGCAAACCAAAATCATCCGTTCGCCCTTATAATGAGTCAGGACACACCCTTGTTTGAAGACCTCCTGAGAACTGCCGACTCAAAGGTAGGGTATCTTATGATTACATCTCCTGGTGGAGACCCAAATGCTGCCGAGAAACTGCTGGTAATGTGCAGGGAACGTTTTACAGAAGGCTTTTTCGTGATCATCCCTAACTATGCGAAGAGTGCTGGTACAATGGTGGCACTCGGCAGCGAGAAAATCTTGATGGGGTATCTTGCCGAACTTGGGCCTATAGACCCCCAACTTCAGATTTCATCGGTCCCTGGGCCATCGCTTCCAGCACGCTCTTTCATTGACGGACTGGAAAACATAAGGACAAAGGTTAAGAAAGATGGGGACCCGGTCCAAATGTATCTTCCCATGCTGTCCCAAATTAGGCCCGAAGTCATTGCTATCTGTCAAAGTGCCATAGAAGACTCTAGGTCTTTTGCTGAAAAGTGGCTAAAGAGGCACATGCTTAGGAACGATCAGGGGCAGGCAGAACAAGTAGCAGAATGGTTATCTACCGGGGAGAAATATAGGTCTCATGGAAAGGTCATAGATTATCAGGAAGCCAAGGACATTCTTAAACTGAACGTAGAGAAATTAGACAAGGACTCTGAATTGTGGGACAACGTTTGGGAGCTATACACTCGCTCAATTCAACAGCTACAGCTATCTGGCGGAGCCAAGCTGTTTGAGAATGCGAAAGTTTCGCTGACTATGAATGTTGAGGTGGGTCCACCTCAGCCCCGTGAAAGGCGTCAATCTCAACCACCGCAACGCCCTGACCAGCCTCAAAGTCTATAACTTGACTCTTTTGCTACCAAATGCATATCTCAGGGAAGGAACTGCCCGATTCTATACTTCCTTAACATTCCAAAGCAAACCTGTCAGCTTTCGTCTGCTTCCACCTGGTGTTGCGGCCAGCCTTGTGGTCCAAGTACTGGCTGAACTCGTGGAGGAATCCAGCTACAGCCAGCTCCTCCGGAGAGTAGAATTCAACATGCTGTAGCTTCTGTTGCCAATACTGCATATTGCCTTCCTGCCATCTGTCGGTGCAGATTCCTATGACAAAAGCTTCACGACAATGATAGCTAAGGTTCGGGTTTATCCTCACTCTTGTGAGCTTCCTTTTCGCATAGTGGGTCCTGTTGACCCTCCCCCCGAAAACAGTAGCACCCTGAATTAGAGTCCTCCGCAGTAATAGAATAACGAAGGAGGGCTCAAGTGAAATCAAGGCACACCGAGGAACAGATCATCGCGGTGCTCCGGGAGGGGGAGGCCGGGGCCAAGGTCTCCGGCCTCTGCCGCCAGCACGGGATCAGCGATGCCACCTACTACAACTGGAAGGCCAAATACGCGGGCCTCACGGTCAGTGATCTCAAGAGGCTCAAAGCCCTGGAGGAGGAAAACCGTCGCCTGAAGCAGATCGTGGGGGAGCAAGCCCTGGATATTCGGGCGTTGAAGGAACTCCTCTCAAAAAACTTCTGAAGCCCAGGGCCAAACGTCTGGCGGTCTCCCATGCCAGGGATAGTCTTGGGCTGAGCGAAAGGAGAGCCTGCCTTCTGGTCAGCATTTCAGCCTCGCTCTATCGCTACCAGCCGAAATCGGGTAGTGACGCTGCATTGCGCCAGCGCCTGCGGGAGCTGGCAGGGGAGAGGAAGCGGTTTGGCAGTCCCCGGCTTCACATCATGCTCAAGAAGGAGGGCCTGGTGGTCAACCATAAGCGAACGGAGAGGATCTACCGCGAAGAAGGTTTGGCGCTGAGGAGAAAGCGGCGGAGGAAAGGCGCTGCTGGCTTGAGGGTAGTGATGCCGTCACCCCAGCGGCCGAATGAGCGCTGGTCCATGGACTTCGTCGCCGACAGTTATAGTCACCGGGCGGCGCTTTCGAGCCCTGGCTATTGTTGATGACTACTCCCGGGAATGCCCCGCCATCGAGGTGGATACATCCCTGGGCGGCGCCAGGGTGGTGAGTGTCCTGGAGAGGCTGGAGGAACTGCGCTGGCTACCCGAGGTAATCACCACGGACAACGGGCCGGAATTCGCGGGACGGGCCCTCGACGAGTGGGCATACCGTAAGGGCGTGAAGCTGAACTTCATTCGGCCGGGAAAGCCGATTGAGAATGCCTATGCCGAGAGCTTCATTGGGAGGCTCAGGGACGAGTGCCTGAATGAGAACTGGTTTATGAACCTGAGGCATGCCCGGGACATCATCGAGAATTGGCGGAGGGACTACAATGAAGTCAGACCGCACACCTCATTGAACGATCGGACTCCCGTGGAGTATGCTGAAACAGCGGCTGGACTTTAATGCCAGGTGATACTAATTCTGGGGGAAGGTCAGTCAATATCCGGTGCGTGCAGTTTGTGGGGTTCTTGACACGATATGCTACATCATTATGGTGGTGACTGGACATGTCTCGTAGTTGGCAATGCTCATTGCTCAAAACCTATGACTTTCCCTACCGTCTCGTTGCCTTGGGCCCCTCAGCAGCCTTGACGACCTGGTGCGAGAGCCATACTATTGGTGCGAAAAGGGTTCAAGGATTATTCGCCTCTCAAGAGAATCGCAGTCCTTGCATTCCAGTCTTGAGAGTCAAGAAGTGATAGGAGGGATACAGATGGGTCGACTTCGGTGGTTCAATGGAGTGATGGGGCTGGTTCATTTTGTCCAAGGCATCTTGATGCTGTGGCTAAGCAACGACTTCTCGCTGCCGGTCTCGGCATCCTTTTTGCGGTTTGACCCAGCCGCGAAAAGGCTTGTGCCGACTCCAGAGACGCTATTCGACCTTCGCATCGGACCATTAGTTGCTGCCTTTCTCTTTATGTCTGCTCTTGCTCATTTCCTGATCGCTTCGCCGGGCATCTATGACTGGTATATCCGCAACCTGAAAAGAGGCATCAACTATGCCCGCTGGATAGAGTACGCATTTAGTGCCTCAGTGATGATCGTCGCTATCGCTATGCTCGTGGGCATCTACGACATTGCCAGCTTGGTTCTCATCTTTGCCTTGAACGCGATGATGATGCTATTCGGACTGATTATGGAGCTACACAACCAGGCGACGGAAAAAACCAACTGGACATCATTTTGGTTCGGGGTGATAGCTGGCGCGGTGCCCTGGGTTGCCATAGCAATTTACCTTATCGGGGCTGGTAGTGGCGTTCCCAGCTTCGTGTACTGGATCTATGTTTCTATCTTCCTCTTCTTCAACAGCTTCGCCATCAACATGGTCCTTCAATACAAGAAGGTCGGACCCTGGAGGGAGTATCTCTACGGAGAGCGAGCTTATATAGTCCTCAGTCTCGTTGCGAAATCAGCCCTGGCATGGCAGGTCTTTGCTGGCACTTTGCGGCCTGCATAACCATTCCATTCCGTAGCTCAACACTAGTCCATAATGTCACATCCTAGCCGCGTGTGGGCAGTATACCTTCAGAACGAAACCAGTTGACATGGTCACAAATAGAGTCCTGCCATGGCCTGGTCGTAAAGCCAAGTTCCTCACGCGCCCGCGCTGAACTCACTTGTGAGTTACTACGAAGCACGTCAATTGAGTAGGCAGTAAACACCGGCCGCCTCCGTACTAGTCGGTAGTAAATGCTCGCAAGCACACCGGCAACGCGGGCTATTGCGGGTGGTATCTCATAGGTCGGAGCAGGGTGGCCGATATTTCGCTCCAATTCTTTCATCAGTTCTGGAACCTGCACCTGTGCACCGGAGAAAATATAATGGCGCCCTGGTTGCCCCTTTTCGGCAGCAAGGATGAGGCCGTTAACGACATCACGCACGTCCACGAAATCGTAGGCACCACGCACATATGACTTCAGGTGCCCACCTGCAAAATCAAGTATCAACTGGCCAATATTGGAGATCCCATAATCCCAAGGGCCGATAACGCCTGTCGGGCAGCAGATTACTGCATCAAGTCCTCCCTTGTGCACTTCATCTAGGAGAAGGATGGTGGCCTGTGCCTTGCTGCGGGCGTAGTCACCTAAGACTCGGTCGGGATCAAAAGGTTGCGACTCATCGATTACCGTCCCATGCGGCGGCTCGGCGATGGCGTGGATGGAACTGGTATAGACAAGGCGGCGAACACCTGCAGTGCGACAGGCCGTGGCCACATTGCGCACGCCGCCCACGTTTACCCGCTCCAACGTCTTCTTCATGCCCGGCATGATGGTTACAATACCAGCCAGGTGAAAGACGACATCCCCACTGACAAATGCGGATTCCAGGCCTTTTAAGTCAGTAACATCGCCATAGACAATCTCAGTGTTTAGGCCAGCCAAGGGACGGCAGTCGTCATCGGGCAGGACGAGGGCACGGACGGTTTGACCGCGTGTAATTAACTCACGAACGAGAACGTTGCCAATGTGACCCGTCGCCCCTGTGACGACAATCATCTCCCTGCTTCCCTCCGTTGTTATTTTAAGTCTGTAGTGACTCGGTTTTCAATGTTAGCAATGTCCATCTCGTTGCGTCGGCAGCCGAAGGGCTCGGGTGTGACAAGAGGACATTCGGTTTCATGGTGGCCGTTGCTGCACACGTTGCTGCGCCCTTTCCAAATACGCGGGCTGCTCCAGTGAGGCTGACGTAGCCTTTGCCTAGTCCTCAGGCTCGGCTAGGTCCACATACTTATCACCAAAAAACGGGTCTATACTGACTCGATGCGGGTTAGACAATCCCCTTTTGCCCTTGTATACGCGAAAAGTATGCGTAGACCCGTTAGTCAGTTCCAGTTTCTCAAAGTCATCGGTTGGCGTTCTGATAGCAAGGGCTTGAGCCTTAGCAACCCCCTCTCGCAACCCTGCTATCACTTCACCCATCTCTTGCTGTCTACTATTCAACTGTGGGATTAGACTCAGACCATCGTGCCCATGTGCAGCTAGCTTTGTTCTGGCAATACTCAGGCCTTCACCCGACTCTTCAGCCATCTTCTGAACCTTGTCAATTCTGGAACCGAGGGCCGCGATGCCGTGACTGAACATGTCACGGTGGCTGTTCACCACACGGGAAAGGCCGTAATGAGCTTCCTTCAACCTGTTAGTCAATTCGCTTACCGTAACTGTATCGGCCTTGCCCAGTTCTACGTCTTCGCTCAGTTTACCGACTATGTCGCTGAGATTGCTTACTGCATCCGTGAGCTTAGTCACCTGATCAGCAATATTGGCTAGTCTATGAGTAAGTGGCTCAGTGTCACTCAGTGGGAAATCTGAAGCTGACTCACGTAATCCAGTAACTCGTTCGAGCTGCTGGAGTCTGTCCCTCAGTAAACTCACTGGCTGCGCAGTAGCTGGTGCAGCAACTGGCCGCGGTGTAATGCTGCCAATAATCCCATGAACGAAGGTCTTGTGACCTCTCAGCGCCTGCGCAGTCTTAACTTGTTTGCCACAGAGTTCGCATGTGACCATTTCAGTTACCTCCAAAGATTATCTTTCGCTTGTTTGCTTCAGCCGGAGTCCAGCCTTGGTCTTCCGAACTGGATAGCCGGATGTGGTGGCCCTTGGAGGCCGGGGCACTATGTTGCCAGAGATGGCTTTGGAGGATTCTCTTGCGGGAGGTTGCCAGTCGGGTATCAGCTCAGATAGGGAGTAATAAGGTCGCAGGTGAGGGTTGGTTCCCCGTCGGGGCCGCCACTAAGGCTTGCTTTAGGAGATGACCTGGGACATGCTCCCTTTTTCTGTCTGGATGAGGCAGATCATTTCCCGAGCCATGTCGGTTACCTCGGTGGACACATTCACACTGACCTCCGCAGTCCCCTTGAAGACCATCCTGGAAATGGGGTACAGGGCCGATCTCAGATATTTGCTGAGCAATAGCAGCCCCAGGACGACTAGGACAAGTCCAAGGACACCTAAAAGGAGACCAGGTATCTGTGCTAGGAGGAGAGCGGGTAGCTTGTCAGAGGAATAGACGATGGCACCCAAGGCCTGAACTAGCTGGGGGAGCAAGGCAGCGCCGCCCGTGCAGACGAGCAGAGCGGCGATGAGATAACGTAACTTCGGCGACTCCTTCACTAGCTCCACACAAGAGATATGTTCCAGCTTTAGAGGAGTAATTCGCTCCACTCCTTCTTGCTGTTGCGTTAGGAATACCCGCCTATTGGTTAACACCACGCTGCTGGTTCCGGTGGCCTCTAGATCGGCTATCCGCTCTTCGCCCTCTAAGAGTCGCAATTGCTGTGACACCTCTTTACCCTCCTCGGAAAGGTCACCAAACTGTCCCTCGCCAGCGACGCGTCACCCCAAGCCACAGCCGCATCAGTGGGCTGGGGTTGTGATGCTTCTTCAGTTCTTGCTTGGCATACTTAACACCCCAGAAAAGCAGGCCCACGCTGGTAGCGAAAGCCGGGTCGTGAAGGTGTTGCACCATCCCACTTATGTTCCGCGGAACACCCACACGGCAGGGTACATTGAACACCTCCCGGGCCATCTCGGCAATGCCGGGCAACTTGGAGGTGCCCCCAGTGAGGACCACTCCCGCTGGCGCCAATTTGGATAGGTCCTCTCCGGAGAGCTCAACCCAAATCAGCTTTAGCAACTCCTCTACTCTGGCGGAGAGGATCTCCATAGCTTTGTGATAAGGTACCGCTTGGCCATCGCGAGCCCTAAGAGGGATTTCTGATGCCGGGTAGACAGGCGCCTTGCTGTTCAGGCTGGCATGGTTGAGCTTGAACTCCTCAGCCGTCTCGAAGGCGATGTTCAGACCTACAGCCAGGTCATGTGTCAGCTGATAGCCGGCCACAGGGATAGCCGCGGTATGCAGGATATTGCCGTTCTTGTACACTGCTATGTCGGTGGTGCCGCCACCGATGTCCACCACTACCACACCTACATCCTTTTCCACCGGTCGCAACACCGCTTCACCGGAGGCCAGCGGCTCCAGAACGATGTCTTCGGGAATCACCCCTGCTTTCCGCACTGATTTGACCAGATTCTTAACAGCATCGGCGGCCACTGTTACCATATGGACGTCCGCATCCAGGTTGAGGCCGTGCATGCCCACAGGGTTCTTTATGCCTGTCTGCCCATCCAGCCTATACATTTGGGGCAGGGCATGGACCAACTCCCTCTCCCGCGACATGCGCATATCATTCACGTGCCCGACCAGCCGCTTCAACTCCTTGGTCTGCACCTCGCGGCCTTCGGGCACCGCCAGGGTGCTGCGGGTGTTGAAGGAACTGACATGACCGCCAGTAATACCAATATAGGCTGGGGTCAACCGCAGCCCGCTGTCAGCCTCCGCCTTTTTTACTGAGTCCCTAACCGACTTCCCGACTTCTTTTAGGTCGATGACTACCGCCTTACGCATGCCCTTGCTTCTGGAAATGCCAACTCCCAATATGCGGAGGTAGTCGTCATCTTCCATAGAACCGATTAGAGTGCAGACCTTGGTGGTGCCCACATCCACTGCAGAGTAGATCTTGCCATTCGAGCTCGGTTTTCGGCGAAACCAGAGCATCTCTCCTTCTCCTCGTTACACTACTTTTACCTGAAAGCCTAGAGTTCGCAGCACCCGATTGGCATCTCTGGAGGTAACATCAGCGGCGTAGAGGCCGACCTCCTTAGCTTCCATGAGCCGCTCAAGTACCTGCTTGACAGGGAAGCGAGCGCCGTCGATATCCACAAAATACCGCCTTACGGGCTTAGGCCGCAACCCCTTCATAAGGGTTACTACCTCTTCACCTCCATCAACTACCAGCTCCCGGCCCCCGAGGGTAAACTGCCTGCTCATCGGCAACTTCTGCCTCCCCTTCGCTGTCTTGTTACTACCCCTATTACTATCACGGCTACTATCATATCAGGCGTTACCATTTTGTCAAGGGTTTAAGACCTGTTTTAAGAAAATACTTAGAATTTGTTGCAGGTCAGCAATAGTGGGACACTTTGGGAGCCGGCACTCTGGGGGCAGTCAGAAAGTGCGGCCAAGCTCCCTGAGTGCCTGGCCATGATGCTTGCCGCCCTAGATAGTCTAAGTCCGGCTCGTTTCCTCACCGCTCCACAGAGGCGACCCGAGCTGGATTGGAACCCGAGGGTGAAACAGAAAGCCATTTCGTTCTGTCTATCGGGCTCGAATGGTTGGACCATCTGAAACGACGTGTATGCCACAACAGCCCTGGATGCTGCGAATGAAGTCAGGGCCCACCTGACTCGCCAGGTGAACTCTTGCCTACTTCTTGACTGGCAGCTTGCCGAAATCCTCCGGGGGGATCAGAGTCCAAGTTTCTGCTTGTCCGTTCATCCTAGCACAGAGGCCCATCGCCATACCTGCGGCTGCCGTCTCATTTGGGGCATCATAGAGTACCATCAGGTCATACGGCCCCAGCGTGGCGTACCCTCCGATAACGTTGATCCCCATCCGCGCGCTGGCCTCTACCATCTCATCATAAGCCTTCTTGGGGTCACCCATGCTCGCCATGCCTTGGGCTGACAGTCTGACCAAAGTGACGTACTTCGACACCGGATACACCTCCTTCTTGCTCCGCCATGCCATGGTGCCAGCCTCGTGCTAGCCCAAATGGTCAGGGCAATAGCCACATGCGATGGCAATTCTAGCACACCGGAAACCGACTTTCTTATCGGGCCGACGGAGTCGTACAATGCTGGTTTGGAGATAGGGCAACGTCGTCTGCGGCAAGGGCCTGACTGTCGCTGAACAATCCTGACTTCTGTCGCGTCCTGCTCAGGGATACCTGTTGGCTTTGTCAGGAGTTCGCAGCCAGATGGCCTCGTCCTTTTCCTACCCACCAAGGCGTGCGATAGGTTCAATTAGCACCACTTGCACCACTACTAAGATAGCCACGTTCAGAACGAACCCAAGCAAGGTAACGCCCACTGCCCTAGTCGTGCTCTTATAGTCTAATGCCTGCCGCACTGCAATCACCATGGCGACCCAACTCCACACGGCGACGCCAAGGAAGACTAGGGCAAGCAGAGAAGGAATAGGGATGAGGCTTAAGACCGCCAGTAGCCTGGGCGTGTAAGCAAATCCCATAGTTCTGGCCAGTTGTCCCCAGTCCGCATGAGTCTGGGGCTCTCTGAAGAGGCGCGCCCCCAAGAAGTAGTTTAGCCATGCCCAAACCACCCACCCCACCAGGCCCACCAGTATGCCGAAGACGAGCCCCAGCCACCCTCCTTCTGTCAGGCTCCCAATGCCAGTGGCCAGGGACCCCATGATTACCACTAGCATCGCTTGCCTGGTGGCTTTTGAGTCCGCCTCAACCTCCTCGTAGAGGTTGACCTCGAGCCTGGCTGCACGCCATAGACGGTCCGGGAAAGCCACTTCTTACCTCCTTCTCAACTGATAGAGAACTGGACGACCCGCGCTGACCCGGCCTGATCATATAGCCTGGACAAAACTACAAACAAGGTGTGAGCCAGAATCTCGCGTATCTGGCGGCTGATTCATTGGGGGACACCGGGGCTAACCAGGGTCTTCAGCCGCTAGCAGAAGGAAGGAGTCGCGAGGCAGCAAGGGTCCAGCAACTTCGGGATCAAGAATCCCTTGGTTCTGTTCGACTTATTCCGGGAGGCGGTGCAGGACCCATATCCAGCTGCAGGTGTGATAGACTTGAGTATGAGAGATGGAAAAGGGAAAGAGACCAGAAGCTCCAGGCATACTTCCTGTTTCCAGAACGAAAGAGGAAGCCAAGCGGTCATATGACCGCATAAGCAAGGTGTACGACTTCTTCGCTGAGCCCTTCGAGCGAAAGCACGCTGAAACGGCTCTTGAGCATCTCTCTATCAAAGAGGGTGAAACCGTGCTAGAGATCGGTTTTGGTACCGGGCATTGTCTGAAGCGAATAGCAGAAGCGGTTGGCAAGACGGGCAGAGTCTACGGTGTAGACATTTCCTCCGGTATGCTGGAGGTCACACGGAGACGGCTAGGCAAAGCTCGGCTTATGGAAAGAGTGGAGCTACATTGTGCGGATGCGTTGAGTCTCCCATATACTGACGACACTTTCGACGCCGCCTTTATGAGCTTCACCCTTGAACTTTTTGACACCCCTGAGATCCCGAGGCTGCTTAAAGAGGTCAAGAGAGTGCTCAAGCCCGGGGGCAGGATCGGGGTTGCCAGCATGTCCAAAGAGAACGGGGAATCTCTTTCACTGAGGCTCTATGAATGGGCACATAGAAAGTGGCCTAAGTATGTTGATTGCAGGCCTATCTACGTGGAACAATCCCTACGGGACGCTGGATATGAAATAAGAGAGAAGGACAAAGAAAAGTTGTTTGGCCTACCTGGCGAAATTGTTGTCGCCGTGAAAGAAAGCTAGGCTCCAAGCCTTCTGGGCCATCTTAGTTAACGAGAACTCAGATTGTTGACCTCCGCTCTGCCTCGGCGGAAGCCGGGCCATTGAGGATTCAAAATGACGAGACTCGCCAATGTTGCATTTATAGTTGGCACGTTTGAGCAGCTGTGAGCACGCAGCTAGGCGCTCGGCTATCAGGGTGCTGAAAAAGGGGGTGCCCAACCAAACGCAGATACGAAATATCCGACAGATCCAAAGCTAAGGTCTCGTTCTACGGGACTTTTTCATCACCCTGATAGGTCAACGATCGATGCCCCCTCCAGATTCTGACACAATTGGGCTGGTCCGTACCATGATAGACTATCAATCTGGTGTTGTTGCCCCCGCAATCTGAGCATGTGGGACCAGAACGCTCAAATTCCCGTTGTGTGTTCTTATGTCGGAAAGGCCACATTACAGCCTATTGTACCGCATTCTCGAAACACATGCTGAAATGCATTCAAGGCCCATTTGATTGGCAATAGTCCAGTCTGGTCGAATCGAGGCACCCAGGAGACGTTTGGACAGAATGTCTCACCAGCCGCTGCCGTTACACCCCGGTCGCCATTCCGCCATGCGGGGCAGCGCGACGCAATTGAAGCCCCCTCCTGGCAGTCCCCTCCAGCTCAGCATGCCGGGCTGGCAGTCCTATTCACTGCGCACTCTTGGATGGTCGCATGCCGTGGCTGCACGACGTCCGAGAGCGTGGCCTCCGTTTGCAGCCTTCACGGGCAACATGTCAGCTAACAATCTTCCGCCCCTGCGTGACCGCAAGGGCTCCAGTTCTCAGTCCCGGACTCCCCATAAGGCTGCAGGCGGTATACCACGGTGGGACCCGTCGCCTTCAGATGGGGCTGCGCTTTCAGCACGATCACGCGTTGTGGAGGCGCCAGCGACGGCGTCAGGATTTGAAGAGCGTCGCGGTCAACCTTCACCGAGTAGCTCAGGTGGCAGGCCGGGCACTCATAATCAGAGAACCTTCGATGCGGCTTGTCCACATCGAATCTCGCGCCGCAGGATTCACACACCAGCGATTTCAGCATGCCGCCGGTGAGTCCGTCAAGAACAGCCCTCTTCAAAGCGTCGGAGTTGTAGGTCCCCTTTCTCGTCTCGTCCAACAGCCGGGGCGCGGAACTCACAAAGGCTTCAGCGGACGTGAGGGACGTTGAACCGATAAAGCCGACGAGGCCCTCAAAGATCTCCCATCTGGCCCCGGCTCCCTGTATCTCGGACCTGATCTCTGCCAGGCGGGCGGAGGCTACCTCTATTTGCTTGTCCACGTCCCTGAGCCCGGCGGCTTTCTGCTCCAACGTTTCCAGCTCACCGGCCAGGAGATCCCTCCTGGCCTCTTTCTCACGGATGTGCCGTCCCAGGGTGTCTTGTTTCTCCTGCAGGCCCGCTATCTGAACTTCTATCTCATCCAGCGCCGTCTGCTTCTTTGCCAGCTGCCCGACGCAAGGCTCCAAGATGGCTTTTTCTGCGGCCAGCTTCGCGACATCAGCATCCAGCTTGCCTTTGAGTGCCGTCTTCTCCTCCATGCCCTGCACCTGCTTGCCGAGTGAGTGCACTTCGCTCTGAAGCCCTTCGAGAGCCCCGGTCAGGCTGCCGTACTCTGACAGCCTCTCAAGCAGCTCCTTCCCCTTGTCCTTCAACGTAAGGACTCTCGCTTGCTGCAGTATTGCCGCAAAGGTATCAAGGCCAATGCCGGCCTTGGCAAGGAGCCGCTGGCGCTGGATGAAGCCTTCCAGCTCCTCGTTTGACGCCCCCGCTTTCTTGAGTGTGCCGGCCAGCTGTTCGACCTGCTCAAGCCGGCCCGTATCAAGACCAACCTGGTCCATGTAGGCTTTCAGGTTCTGACCGGCTGATTTGTTCTGCTTCTCTATGCTCGCGAGTTCGTCTTTTGCCTTCTCCAGCCTGGCGGTGACGGCTTGCAGGTCTTCCTCGGTTTTCCCCAGCTGTTCGTGAGCGCTTTCGCACCGGGCAACAAGCTCCTGGTAGCCCAAGCCGGTGCTGGCCTCCAGCTGGCTGAGTCTCACCGCCGCAGTGACGAAGCCCTCGGCATTCATCTTCACGCAGGCCTTTAGCACGTCCTTGTAGTGCTCGGGCTCTATCCCGCACTTCTGGAGGAGGCTCTCCATCTTGAGCCCGGCCTTTGCCTCCTCCACCGTGAGGTAGCAGTCTTTCAACTCTTCCGCGAGGCTGTGCAGCGCCTCAACCTCGTTCACCATGTTGAACTCCTCTCCAGCAGCCTTCAGTCCCTTCTCCTCTGCCAGGTGCTTGAACCTGGTGACGTAGAGAGAGACTGTGCTTTGATCCACTTTGAGTCTACCGGCTATCTCCGGCTGCGAACGGCCCTGGAAATACAACGCCATGATCCTCGAAGCCTTCTGCGGCGACAGCTTGTGTGTCATCGATGTTAACCTCCTTCTTGTGATCAGCACGCCTCCGGACCGGGTTGCAGGGCCGCTTGCGGCACGCCTGGGACCCCTTGCGACATGCCTACAGCAGTTCTCCCTCCCTCAACTTCCGGATTTCATCTGACACTTCCTCCGTCAGGCCCTCCCTCTCGTACGCCTGCCGCAGGACTTCTCGCGTAGCGAGGCGCTTGAGGAGAAAGGTGAGGTCCATCTTGCCCATCCGGGCCGCCCTAAGATCCTGCAGGGTCGCACAGAGAGCCAACTCCGCCGGGACCTCCGGCTCCATAGGGCAGCCCTCGGGTACCGCACTCTTGATCGTGACCTTTTTCTTCCCCTCACGCTCCTTCACCTCCCGGATGAGGGCTGCCCCCTCTCCTTCAAGGGGTTCCACTTCAATCCCCTCCTCGGTCCTGCGGATGATCGCCAATGGTTCGCTAGGCAAATTCCACCTCCCATTCGTTGTCTTCGCTCTCATTCTCGAGAAAGCCAATCTCCTCACATTTGCTGGCTTTGCTGTGACTCCTTAGCCAGTCTAGCCTGCAGATCCCTTTCTCCGTAATGCGGTAGCCGTAGGCACGCGGCGGTGCCCCAGGGCCCCTGAGCCGCTGCCTGACCAGGAGTCCATATTTGTGGTACCGCCTGAGCAGTTCCGAGGCATCGGTAGGGCTCACGCCCAGCGCCTCCTCCACCTCCGAGGCCGTCCACGAGTCCCCGTCCTCAAGAAGAGACAGAATCTCGGATTTCCTTTGATTTCTCATTTTCAACCTCCGCCCGATGGGGTCTGCCCTCCCACAACTCCCACTCCAATTTCAAGCCTGGCCGTTGGAGTAGTGGCACTCTAGTTCCACGGCGGCCATCCCGCCACCGCGACATTTCACGGACATAGTCGTTGTCATAGTGATCATCATGGTCGTCATTGTCGTCATGGTATCCATGGTGCCCTAAGTACCGGGAGGGCCCTGTAGCTGACATCAGACTGCCCTTGTTGCCGAACGTACGCTCTTGCGGGAAACGCCGGTCTCGGCGGCTAGTTTGCTGCAGCCATTTCCGCTAGCCGGGCGTCCTGTGAGAGCAGCGACACTCTCCGGAGAGGTCGCTAGCGCAGGGGCTCTACTAGATGGTTTCCAGTCAGGTATGAGCGTAGATACTGGATAGGCTGTGGCAGTTAAGGGTTGAATCCCCGTCGGGGCCGCACTACTGGCTACCTCAGCTCCTTCCTGGGTGACAGCCCGGCCCACCTAAGCCTCCTCCCTGCGGTGGCCCGCCCTCGTCAGGTCTAACCTCTGGCAAATAGGAATATTGTTTTCACTATGGCCAGGCATGGAGGGTCGTGAGGGACTGTTCCGAGAGGGCAGGGCTGCCTCCCCTGGTTAGCGCGGAAACGGGCAGGACTCTTGGTGTGAGTCCCCATCGGCTTAGGGACGCCTTTGCGGTCCATGCGGTGAAGGTGGATGATTCCGGCGACGGGCTCCGCCTTCTCCAAGAGCACCTGGGGCACGCCAGCTTCAATACGACGGCCAAGTACCGGAAAGTGAGCGGTCGGGAACACCGTGAGTGGTACGAGAAACTCTGGTCTGGCTCGAATACTGGTAGCAGTCCGCGCGAGGCGTGATAGGGTCTCTCCCGTTGAGGCCCACCCGCGGGCATCTTCCTGCGGCCCTTCGGTGCTGCCATCTTAGTCCGGCCCTCCTGAACGGGGAAGCCGCCAAGGCACGGGGCACCACAACTTGGGCCTGCATCAGGCCACGCAGACGCTTGGGTGCAGAAGGTCTGCTCTTCTAGTGCACGTTCAGGCGGTCGCCGGGACTAAACTTCTTGTGGGCGTCTACAGCTCTCTCGGCTGCGTTTCCTCTGGCATAGCGGCTCACCATGGCGTAAGACTCCCACCCACCCAACTCCTTGAGGTCTCCTTCCTGCCCACCGGCAGCCAAGTAGGACATGGCGAAGCCCCGCCTGAAGGCATGGGCGCCGCGGAACTGGACTTCGGCTATCTTGAAGCGCCGCTCCAGCATCATCCGCAGCCCGTTCGTGGTGAAGGACTTGGTCCCCTTGGCCAGCCACAGGATATCGGACTTAACCCCCCGCCTCCTGAGGTAGCGGTCAATGGCCTCTGCCGCCCTGGCCCCGATGCTGATTCTCCGCTGCTTCCCTGCCTTGCCCATCACCAGAACAGTGCGGTGCTTCCAGTCGATGTCGGACACCTTCATGCCGCAGACCTCTGCCGCCCTCGGGCCAGCATCGTAGAGGGTGAGAATCAGCGCTGTGTCGCGGTACTCAAATGCTTTGACACCCGGCTCCCGCCCCACCGCCCTTAGCACCTTCTCCACCTCCTCCGGGCGATACCACGGTTGAATCTCGTCTGGGATTCGGGGCGGGTCCACCTTGGCCAGAGGATTTTCATCCAACTCCCCTTCGCGCACGGCCCAGCGGTAAAAGCGGTTTAGAGCGCGGTATCTCACGGAAACCGAGCTTGCCTTGTTGCCTCGCTTGTATAGACTCTGTAGCCAGTAACGCAGGTGGTCCGGCTCCATCTCCACCAGCGCGGGCAACCCCTCCCTCTTGGCGAACTCCACCAGCATCCTCAAAGCCTGCCCGTAAGTCTCCAGTGTCCGCTCCACCCTCCCCGAGCCTCCCAGGCTCAATAGAAAGCTGCGAATTATGTCTTCATTTGAGATAGGCTCAGCTTGAACATTAGGCGCATATATATGCGATTTAGGTCTGCCGGTTTTCACAACGCACCTCCTCTTTCCGCCAGTTTCAGATTAGAGGAAGTGCGCCTACAAGTCAAATGGTGGGCGGTACAGGACTTGAACCTGTGACCTCCTGCGTGTAAAGCAGATGCTCTAACCGCTGAGCTAACCGCCCGAGAATGGCGCGCTTGGCGGGATTCGAACCCACGGCCTCAGCCTCCGCAGGGCTGCGCTCTATCCGCTGAGCTACAAGCGCCAGTGCCGAGGGGGAGATTTGAACTCCCATGGGCGATGCCCACTGCGCCCTGAACGCAGCGCGTCTGCCATTCCGCCACCTCGGCCCACTGAATTCTACCCCGGTCCCAGCCCCCAGGTCAATCTCTTTGACTTCCCAAAGGCCCCTTGATTTCCCCGGAGGACAGGGTATAATCAGGCCAATTGAATAAGCGATAGCCAGAGGTGCCCGAGGGTGACCGAGGGCCTAACTGGGCAGCAAGCCGGTGAAATACCGGCGCGGTCGCGCCGCTGTGAGTCGCCCCAGGCGACAAGCCAGAACGTCCGCCTCTGAATATCCTACATGCCTCCGCAGGAGAGGGGTAGGAGTTTATTTTGCCCGGCCCCTCACCTCAGCGGTGAGGGGATTTTGTTTTTAGGGAGGTTCTATGAGAAAGTTGGCCCTGGTTGTTCTCGCGCTGGTCTTCCTTCTTTCTGCCTGCGCCCTGCCAGCGCCCGCCCCCGGTGAGATTACCGACCAGCTGGGCAGGCCCGTCCGTCTGGATGGCCCCCCCCAGAGGATAGTATCCATGTCCCCCTCCAACACCGAAATCCTCTTTGCCCTGGGGCTGGGGGACAGGGTGGTGGGGGTCACCGATTACTGCGATTTCCCCCCAGAAGCCCTGAACAAGCCAAGAATAGGGGGCTTCTCCAACCCCGACCTGGAAAAGCTGGTCGCCCTCTCCCCCGACCTTATTGTTGCCGACCAGATCCACGAAAAAGAGGTCGTCCCTGAGCTGGAACGGAGGAACCTCCCCGTCTTCGTCATTGACCCCAGAAACATGGACCAGGTGCTGGAGTCCATCGTCCTCCTGGGCCGGGCGACCGGCACAGAGGCCGAGGCAGCGAGGCTGGTGGAGGAGATGAAGATAAGAATTGGAGCCGTATCCCAGAGAGTTGCCGGGCTCTCCCCCCAAGAGAGGCCCCGGGTGCTTTCTATCACCTGGCATGACCCCCTGTGGACGGCAGGGAAGGGGACATGGGAAGACCAGCTCATCTCCATGGCCGGGGGACAGAACCTCTTCCCCGACCTGGAGGGGTACAAGACGGTGGACCTGGAGATGGTGCTGAACAGGGACCCCCAGGTCATCATTGCCAGTAGCGGGCACGGGGAGGCGCTGAGAGCGCCCTACCTCTGGGCCCGGGACGAGCCCAGGCTGAAGGGGACCGAGGCCCTCAAGAAGGGCAGGGTCTATGAAATTGACGCCGATATTGTCTCCCGCCCCGGCCCCCGGCTGGTGGAGGGCCTGGAAGAGATGCTCCGGCTTCTTCATCCGGACCTGAACAGGTGAAGGCCGGAGCTGAACAGGTGAAGGAGATAGGCCTGGCCCTCCGTGCCGAGAGGCGCCGGCGGGCCTACGCCATCCTGGGGCTCTTCATCCTTCTTGGCGCTAGTGTGGCACTGGCCACCGCGGTGGGCAGCGTGGATATCCCCTGGGCCACCGTCGGCGGTCTGCTCTTCTCCTGGCTGCCCTGGATAGACCCCCCACGGACACCGGAGACCCTGGCCACCATCGTCCTGGACATAAGGCTGCCCCGGGTCATTCTGGGGGGGCTGGTGGGGGCGGCCCTGGCCATGGCGGGGGCCACCTACCAGGGCCTCTTCCGCAACCCCCTGGCCGACCCCTATCTCCTGGGGGTGGCCCAGGGGTCGGCCCTGGGGGCCACCATCGGTTTCCTCCTCCCCTTCTCCGGCACCGTCATGGGGCTGGGGCTGGTCCCCGTCCTGGCCCTTCTCGGAGGGCTCCTGAGCGCCGCCACCGTTTACGCCCTGGCACAGGTGGGCAGGGCCCTCCCCATGACCACCCTCATCCTGGCCGGGGTGGCCCTGGGGGCCTTCCTGGCATCTATCACCTCCTACCTCCTCATCATATCCGGGCATCAGCTCCACGGCATCCTCCTCTGGCTGATGGGCGGCTTCTCCCTGAGCCACTGGGGCGAGGTGAAGGTCCTCCTTCCCTATGTGATAGTGGGGGCTGGGGCCATCTACCTCTACAGCCAACCCCTTAACCTGATGCAGCTGGACGAAGAGCAGGCCCAGCAGCTAGGTGTCCATGTGGAGCGGGTGAAGGTGACCCTGTTGATAGCGGCCACCCTGGTCACCGCCACAGCTGTCTCTTTTGCGGGGACCATTGGCTTCGTGGGCATCATCGTCCCCCATGCCGTCCGCCTGGTCTGGGGGCCGGACCACCGCTTCTTGCTCCCCCTCTCCTGTTTGGCGGGGGCCATCTTCCTTATCCTGGCCGACACCTTTGCCCGCACCATCTTTTCCCCCACCGAAATCCCTGTGGGGGTGGTCACCGCTTTTGTCGGGGCACCCTTCTTCCTCTATCTGCTGAGGCAGAAGAAAAGGGCGGTATTCTAGAGTGCTCCCCCTTCGGATAAAGGATTTAACCCTGGGATATGGCAGCCGGGTGGTCCTCCGCCAGTTAAGCCTGGAGGTGGGCCCGGGCCAGGTCCTGGGGATACTTGGCCCCAACGGCTCAGGCAAGACTACCCTCCTCACAGCCATCAGCGGGGTGCTCCGCCCCTGGGCCGGAGAGATAGCCCTCAACGGCCAGAGCCTCCACAGGATGTCCCGCCTGGCCCTGGCCCGCCTGGTGGCGGTGGTGCCCCAGAACCCCTCCCTCCCCGTGGCCTTTACCGCTCTGGAGATTGCCCTCATGGGCCGCTATCCCCACCTGGGCTTCCTGGGCTTTGAGGGGCAGAAGGACCTGGCCCTGGCCTGGGAGGCCCTGGAGAAGACAGGGATGGAGCAGCTAGCCCAGCGGACGGTGGGCCAGCTTTCGGGAGGGGAAAGACAGCGACTGGTTATCGCCCGGGCCCTGGCCCAGGAGCCCCAGCTTTTGCTGCTGGATGAGCCCCTGGCCCATCTGGACCTCCAGCACCAGCTGGAGACGATAGCCCTGGTGCAGGACCTGGCCCGGCGGGGCCTCAGCAGCCTTGTCGCCATGCATGACCTCACCCAGGCCGCCCGGTTCTGCAAGCGCCTGGTGCTCTTGAAAGACGGCTCCATCCGGGCCCAGGGCCTGCCAGAAGAGGTGCTCACGCCGGAGAACATAGAGGCAGCCTTCGGGGTCGAGGCCCTTGTCTATCCCCACCTCCTCGGCGGCCATCCCGTGATTGACCCCATCCCCCGCAGGCCCAGGACCGGACGGCGCATCCATATCATCGGGGGCGGGGGCAAAGCCGCCAGGGTAATGCAGGCCCTCCATGCCGAGGGCTACCGCTTGAGCATCGGGGTGCTGAACGAAGGGGATACCGACCTGGCGGCGGCCCGGGCCCTGGGGGTCCCTGCAGTGGCCATCCCTGCCTTCTCCGGCATAGACGGGAAGAGCTACCAGCATAACCTGGAGCTGATTGCTGAGGCCGAGGTGGTGGTGATGGCCGAGGTGCCCTTCGGCTGGGCCAACCTCCTCAACCTCAAGGCAGCTGCTCAGGCCCGCCGGCTGGTCCTCCTGGATGAGACGCCCATCCAGGAGCGGGATTTCACCGGGGGCAGCGCCGCCGCCATCTACCTCAATCTCAAGGCCCAGGCTACTGGCACTAACCCCGATGGGCTTCTCCCTTCGGTTAAGGGCCTGCTATGCGAGAGGCCGGACTAGATGGGCCTTTCCTCAGCCAAAGGCCAGCCTGTCTCCGAGGCTTATGGGTGGGGGCATTGCCCCCTTTCGGGCTAAGGGGTGAGGGAGACCTGCCAGAGGTTCATCAGCCCCTGGGGGCTGAGGGCAAACCCCTTCACCCGGGAGCTGACCAGGAAATACGCCTTGCCAAAGTGTAGCGGGATAGCGGCAACGTCTTTCCGCAGGGTCTCCTCCGCCTTCTGGTAAAGCTGGAGCCTTGCCTGGAGGTCCGGCTCTACACGGGCCTTCTCCAGAAGCTGGTCCACCTCCTCGCTGTGATATCCGCCGTTATTGTTGTAGGAATCGGAATGGAAGAGGATGTCCAGAAAGTTCTCGGGGTCCGGGTAGTCCGCCACCCACCCAAACTCAAAGATGTTGTCCGGCTGGCTTTGCAGAAGGTTGAAATAGATGCCTGGGTCCACCAGTCTCACCTGCACCGTTATCCCCAGGTTCTCCCGCCACATCTGGACAAGGGCCCCCACTTCAGGGGGAGGGGCAAGCGGCCCTGGGGCCGTGAAGATGATGGGGGGCAGTTGTCCCGTGCCATAGACGGACTCCAGGATACGGCGGGCCTCCGCGGGGTCATAGGGGAGGGGGTTAAGCTGGGAGTTGTAGCCTGGCAGGCCGGGGGGCATGAAGCCCTGGGCCATGGCCACCAGGTCCCCGTACACCTCCTTCAGCAGGCGCTGCCGGTCAGTAGCCAGGAGGAAGGCCCGGCGCACCTCAGCGTTGTCAAATGGGGGTCGGGCGGTATTGAAAGCTACATAGAAAATACTGAGCTGGGCCTTCTCCTGGAGCTCTTTTGCCAGGGGGCTAGCGGAGACCTTTATCTCATCTACCTCCTCTAGGGAGGGGAAGGCCACATCCACCTCACCGCTCTCATACATCCTGGAGGGGTTTGCCCCCAGGAAGAGGAAGAGCACATAGGCAAGCTGGGGGGGAGACCGGTGGTATGCCTTATTGGCTTCCAGGGCCATGGCCATCCCTGGTTCCCACCCCTTCACGCGGAAGGGGCCGGTGCCGTTGGGCTGTCTCCACCACTCCAGCCCCTGTTCCACGTTCTTGCTGTCCACGACATAGGCCACAGGATGGGTCAGCTTGGCCAGGAAATAGGCCTTGGGGGCATCAATCCTCACCCGCAGCGTCCTCTCCCCCACCACCTCCACCCCGCTGATTTCCCTGGTCCTCTTCTCCACCACCTCTTTCACCCCGACAATATCTCCCAGATAGGTAGGAACGGTAATGGACCCCATCATGGCCGCCCGCTCCCAGGAATACTTGACATCCGCCGCCGTAACCGGCTTTCCGTCATGGAAACGGGCATCGGGTCGGAGATAAAAGGTATAGACGGTGCCACCGGCAGAAGGTTCCCATCTCTCCGCCAGGTCGCCTACCACCTCCAGGGACGGGGAGAGGGCCACCAAGCCACCGAAGACCTGGGTGACATACTGGACAGTATAAGACTCCACAGCTTGGGCGGGGTCCAGGGCAAAGGGCTCCGGGTAGTAGATAGTGAGGGCTTCCCGGGGGGAGATACCAAAGGGGCGGGCCTCCTCCAACCGAAGCTGCCTCAGGATGGCCATGTATTCCTGGGCCCTTTCCTCAAAGGTGGCAAGAGGGGCCATAAGAAGAGTGGTAAGGAGCTGAGTGCCCCGCGGGGCCAGCAGCACCAGCCACCGCTGTTCCCCCTCCCCACGGCCAACGGCGATGACTAACTCATAGGCTGAGCCCCCGGTTATTTCCAGTTCCCTTTCGGAGAGCAACCTGGCACCGGGGACGCTCAGGCCCTGGGCTATAACCAGCTCACCCGCCTTGGCGGGGGAAAGCACCTCGTTCGTGTACTCCACATAGACGGTCAGACCAGTGGAGGTCTCGCCCAGGGGACCTACAGCGACCACGGGGGCCAGGATACCTGTCTCATTGACCACCCAGCCGACGGGATAGGCCAGGCTGAAACCAAGAAAGCTGTTCTCATAGCGGGCGAGGGGGAAAGGGACAGGCGTGGGGGTCAGAGCGGGAGTAGCGGTCGGCGTGGGCGTTGGGGTCGGAGTAGGCCGAGGGGTAGGGGTGGGGGTAGCCACCAGTGTCGGGATGGGAGTAGGGGTTGGGGTAGCCACCAGTGTCGGGATGGGAGTAGGGGTTGGAGCAGGAGTTGGAGTAGGGGTTGGAGCAGGAGTTGGGGTAGGGGTTGGAGCAGGAGTAGGAGTGGGGGCGGGGGCAGGAGTGACCACAGGCGTGGGGGTTGGCGTAGGGGCCGGGGTCGGAGGGGGGGCCGAGCGGAAAACAAAAAAGAGGCCAGCGGCAACAAGCCCAACGAGAACAAGTATCCAGATGGCTCTCTTCACCAGCCCCTCCAAACGGAAATTATACTTTGACAATTGTAGGCTCTCACTCTATAATGTGTCAACATTAACTCTAGGGGGGAAGGGCGATGAGACTAAGAGCAAGACGATTGCTGGCTATTTTGGCGGCGTTTTCAGTCCTGCTGGTGATGGTCCCCTTCGCCCAGGCCGAGACAGGCTCCCCCAAGAAGCTGGAGCCGCTGGTCCTTCTCCCGCCCCAGCCACAGGCCATTTCCGGAAGGGCCGGGATGGTCTTTTCCGGTCAGGACCCGCTCCTGCGCCCGGTGCCACCCGGACTGCCGGGAAGGGAAGCGGAAGAGAAACTGGAAGGCCCGGGCTTGGGAGGGGGAGGGGTCCTGCTTCAGGCCCCCGGGGCGGCGGCCACCGCCCTCATACCCTATCGGGACCCCTCGGCCAAGTTCAGCCGCAACATCCTGGTCAGCCGGGACAAGGGACGCGCACCCATCCAGACCGAACCCCATCTGGCTGTTGACCCGAAGGACCCCAACCACATCGTGATGGCCACGATAGACTACAACTTCCAGGGGATAGCCACCTATAACAGCATTGATGGTGGGGCAACCTGGGAGGGACCCTTCATAGCCAAGGTATCTCGACAGGCATTGGCCGGGGCAGGAGACCCCGTGCTGGCCTTTGACCGGAAGGCCAATATCTACGCAGCCCAACTCTCCGTTGACTTCATAACCCTCTGGCTGGATGGGCTCCAGGTCTTCGTGGGTGTCCTCAATGTGGATGTGAGCCATTCAGAAGACAGCGGCTACACCTGGAAAGACACCCTCACTGCAGCCCCGGCGTATGCTACCGTTCAGAACTCTACCGACGCGACAGGCCGGCCGCGGGCGGATATAGAGGTGGGGCTTGTTGATAAGCCCTGGATGACGGTAGGCCCCAACCCCAAAGACCCCAGCAAGGACATTATTTACCTCACCTACACGAAGTTTACCGACCAGTGGGTGCTCGCCTGGTCGGATGAGGTCCCCTTCATAATGATCGCCTCTGAGACAACCTCTATAGAGATGGTCCGGTCGGAGGACGGGGGCCTGACCTGGAGCAAGCCGGTGCGGGTAAGTCCTGCCGTCTTCAACGTGGGCCAGCAAACGCGGCGGGTAGTCCAGGGGTCCCAGCCGGTGGCAGGCCCCGACGGCACCCTCTATGTGGCCTGGTTTGATAGCACTGAGGACGATATGAACGAGGGCCGGGGGGAGATATGGGCGGCTGCTTCTTATGACGGGGGGGCTTCCTTCCAGACGCCCCGTCTGGCGGCCACCTTCGTTGAAGGCCCCTATCTGCCCCGTTCCGCCTCATTCCGCGTCTGGGGCACCTGCTTCCCCCAGATAGCAGTCGGCCCCCAGGGCGAAATCTACATCGCCTACACTGCTCCCCCTCCCGATAACCCTGATGACGTGGGGGACGTGTTCCTTGTCCGCTCTCTGGACAAAGGCAGGACCTGGGAGCGGTCGGTAAGGGTGAACGATGACGCTAGCCGCCGCTTCCAGTTCTTCCCCTCGGTGACCGTGGACCCTAACGGGGTTCTCCACATGATGTGGGGGGACATGAGGAACGACCCCTCCGAGCTTTCCTATCATATTTACTACTCCACCTCCAAGGATGCGGGGAGGACCTGGGAACTGAACAGCCGCGTCAGCGACTTCCCTTCCAATCCCAACTTCGCCTTCCCCGGGGGCGGGTTTATCGGGGACTATTTTTCCATCAAGGCGACCAAGGATGATGTTTACATGGTCTGGGCCGATAGCCGCCTTGGGGAAATGGGCGGAATAAACCAGAAGATTGCCTTCGCCCGGAAGAAGCTCATGCCCGCCCCCTCCATCTTCCTCTCCCCCCCCTCCGGGCCCAGCGGCCGGGATGTCATTGTCCAGGGCAACAATTACCAGCCGGACACGGAGATATATGTGGTGCTGGGTGGTGTTGTTATCTCTGCAGGGCGGGCCCGGGATGACGGGACCTTCTCCATCCCCCTCTTCATCCCAATTGCCGGGGAGGGGGCGGCTCCGATGAGCGTGATGGATACCTCCGGCAATATGGCTACCACTTCTTTCTTCACGGAGTTTGGTTTTGACAGCTTCCAGAAGGTCGTGACCAGCCTTCAGGACAGGGTCACCGAGATAGCCGCAATAGTCCAGAAGACGCCCGCCCCACAGCCTACCGCCGCCCCTGCGGCAGCCACCCCCACCCCAGCCCCTGCTGCCACCGCCCCGGCGACCCCTGCGCCAGCGGCAAGCCAGGGCTCCTCCTGGCCGCTGGTGGTGGCGCTGGTAGTGGCGGCATTGGCACTGCTGGTGGCCCTCCTGGCTCTCTCCCGAAGGGGGGCACGATGAAGAAGCTTTGTCTTTTGGCCCTGGCCTGGCTTTTGCTCATCCCCGGGGCGGTCTCCGCCCAGGTGGCCTATGTCCCTCCTCACCAGAAGCCCGGCCCTGCCGCCGAGCGGCTCCAGTTTAAGGCCTTCGATGTGGATATTGCCGCAGCCAGCCTGCGCCGGGGGGACATGGACCTGTATCTCTACAGCCTCAAAAAGGAGGCCGCGGCCACCCTGAAGGGGGTACAGGGGGTAAAGGTCTATGAGGCCCCCGCCACCACCATCTCCCTTATCCTCAACCCCGCCCCCGCCGCCGAGGGGCAATTGAACCCCTTCTCCATCCGGGAGGTCCGCTATGCGATGAACTACCTGGTCAACCGCGCCTTTGTCTCCCAGGAGATATACAAGGGGCTGGCCCAGCCCATGGTCACCTATGTAAGCCCCACGGATTACGATTACCTTACCGTCTCCGACCTGGTCCGGGAATTTGACCTGGGCTATGATGCGGAGCGGGGCAGAGCGATGATGGCCGACGCCCTCAAGAAAGCCGGGGCCACCTTGAAGGATGGGCGCTGGAATTACCGGGACAAGCCCATTCAGGTCAAGTTCATCATCCGGACAGAGGACGAGCGCCGGGAGGTGGGTGACCTGGTCAGGGTGGAGCTGGAAAAGGCTGGGTTCTCCGTTGCCACCAGCTACCAGCAGTTCGCCCCCGCCATCCTCACCGTCTATGGCACCGACCCCCAGCTCTTCCAGTGGCACCTCTATACCGAGGGCTGGGGCAAGGGGGCTGCCGAGCGCTATGACTACGCCAACGCCAACTCTATGGCCGCCCCCTGGCTCGGCAATATGCCCGGCTGGCAGGAGGTTGGCTTCTGGCAGTACGAGAACCCCACCCTGGACCAGCTGGGCCAGCGCCTCTTCCGAGGAGACTTCGCCAACCAGCAGGAGAGGGACGACCTCTACCGCCAGATTGCCCGCCTCAGCACGGAGGAGTCGGTCCGCGTCTGGCTGGCTACTGTAGTCAACAGCACCCCCAGCCGGGAGGAGGTGAGGGGGATTACCGAGGATGTGGCCTCCGGCCCCAGGTCCCTGTGGACCCTGAGAGAGGCCTATGTCCCCGGGAAGGACACCCTGACCATAGGCAACCTGTGGGTAGACTCGGGGCGCAGCATCTGGAACCCCATAGGCGGCTTCGGGGATGTCTATAGCGTTGACATCTGGAAGAACATCTTTGACCCCCCCCTGGCCACCCATCCCTTCAAGGGGACCCCCCTCCCCTACCGGGCCACCTTCCAGGTAAAGACCTCAGGGCCGCAAGGAAAACTAGACGTGCCCTCCGATGCCTTCCTCTGGGATGCCAAGGCCAAAGCCTTCAGCCCGGTAGGAGCGGGGCGGCAGGCCATAAGCGTGGTCACCTTTGATTACTCCCTCTACCTGGGCTCCAACTGGCACCACGGTCAGCCCATCACTGCCGCCGATATCCTCTACAACCTCTATCAGACCTTTGACCTTGTCTACGACGAGAACAAGGCCCGCATTGAGCCCGCCCTGGCCCTTACCAGCAAGCCCTATCTGGACACCTTCCGGGGCTTCCGCCTTGACGGGAACAAGCTGGAAGTCTATGTTGACAACTGGCACTTTGACACCAGCTATATTGCCTCCTATGCCAGCGTGGTGGGGCTGACCATGCCCTGGGAAATCCTGGCGGCCACGGACAGGCTGGTCTTTGAGGACCGGCGGGCCGCCTACTCCGATACCGCCGCCGAGCGCCTGGGGGTCCCCTGGCTCAACCTGGTGAAGAGAGACGCCCTCCAAGTAAGGCGAGTCCTGCTGGACTTCCAGGAGAAGGCCTTTGTGCCTCAGAGCGTCTTCCAGGTAGGGGGAAAGACCTTCCTCACCCGGGAAGAGGCCCTGGCCCGCTACAATGCTGCCGTCCAGTGGATAGACACCTACCAGATGGCCGTCATCAGCAACGGCCCTTTCAAAATGGTCCGTTTTGACCCTGCGGCCCAGTTCGCCGAGCTGCAGGCTTTCCGGGACCCCACCTACCCCTTCAAGCCCGGGGACGGTTATTACGGCTCCATCCCCCGGGTAGCCATCGCCAAAGTGGATGTGAAACCAATAGCGCCCGGGGCCAAAGCCGAAGTGCTGGTAAGCCTGGAGGGGCCCACACCCCTATCCCTGCGCTATTCCCTCTATGACCCGGTGGGCCGGAAGAACCTCCTCTCCGGGGAGGCAGAGAAGAGAGGGGCTAAGGATTTTGCCATCACCCTGGGCCCGGAGCAGACTTCCTCGCTGAAAGTCGGCCTCTACCAGCTTTTCCTGCTGGCCTCCAGCTCCGAGGTAGCCGCCCCAACTGAAGAGAGGGTGGAGTTGGAAGTGGCTATCCCCAGACAGGCCACCCCCACACCGGGCGCGACGCCCACCGCAACGCCGGGGCTGACCCCCACCGGGACCCCCGGGCTGACGCCTACCCCGCCACCTTCCGGGGCACCCAGCCGGATACCCTGGCCCTGGCTTATCGCTATTGGGGCGCTGGTAGTCGTGGTGGCCCTGCTCCTTATCCGGCGGAGAAAGCCTTCCTGAGGTAGCCTCCGGGGCTAACTAAGGTATGCTCCTCACCCTGGCAGCTCGGGCGGCCACCCTCCTGGGGGTGCTGGTGGTGGTCCTGCTGTTGGTGGTGGTCACCCTGGGGGCCACCGGCTTTTCCGACAGTATCCTCCAGGCAGTGATCCGGGAGGAGATGAAGGGCATCAGGGAGTCCCTGGCCCGGACCATCCGGGACCCGGTTCAACTTGAGACAGCGCTGGAGGGGCGGCGGGAAGAGCTTGTCGGCTTCTACGGGCTGGACCGCCCCTGGTATTACCGCCTCCCCAGCACCGCCTGGCGGGTGGTGAGCCTGGACCTGGGTGAAGCCCGCACCCTGCGCAGCTTCGCCGGTAGCGCCCGGGTGGCTGATATCGTCAGGGAACGCCTCCCCCTTACCCTGGCGCTGGTCACTACCGCTACGGTTATTACTGCCCTCCTGGGGCTCTTCATCGGCGTAAGCCTAGCCACCCGGGTTACCAGCCGGGTGGACCGCCTTCTTTCCTATCTTTCCGCGGTCTCTCACGCTCTACCCAGCTGGTGGCTGGGCATCTTGCTCATCCTGCTCTTCGCCTTCAAATTCCGGTTCTTCCCCTCCGGGGGACTTTACAGCCTGCCCCCCCCTGAAGAGAGGTGGGCCAGGCTCCTTGACCTGGCCTGGCATGCCACCCTGCCAGTACTGACCCTGGTGCTGGTGTCGCTGGGGTCCTGGGTCTACACCGTGCGCACCATGGTGCTCAATACAGCCCAGGAGTTCTTTGTCACTGTGGCCCGTGCCAAGGGCCTGCCCGAGAGCGCAGTCCAGCGCCGTTACATCCTGCGGGTGGCCGCCCCCCCTATCCTCACCAATCTTATCCTAGGGCTGGCCGGTTCCCTGGGCGGGGCCATCCTCACCGAGACCATCTTCAACTGGCCCGGGATGGGCCGTCTCTACTACGATGCCGTCATGGCCGCCGACGAAGGGGTCATCATCGCCCTCACCTTCATCTTCGCCCTTATCTATGTGGCGGCCCGCTTCCTACTTGAGGTCCTCTACATAGCCCTGGACCCCAGGGTGAGGTACAGCTAACCATGCCCAGGGAAATCTGGAAGGTTCTCCTCAGCAGTGGCTCGGGGAGGGTGGGCCTGGCCTTCTTCCTGGCCCTGGTAGCCATTTCCCTCTATGTGGTGGCAACCTATCCCCACGACTTCGGCCTCTCCCGCTGGAACAACCCCGCCTACTGGGCCGATAATCCCAAGAGTGCCCCGCCCCGCTGGGTCAATCTCCTGGGGACAGACACAACTCCCCATCGGGTCTGGGAAAGGGCCCGCCCCGATTCTGTAACCCCCGCCGGGGAAAGGGAAGCCCGCTTCTACACCTTCCCCTTCTCCCTGGGCCCCCAGGAAGTGCCCACCTTCCTCTCCCTCTCCCTCGGCGATGTCCTCTACTACACGGACCCGCCCCTCCTCTCCCTCCGGCTCGGCCGGCCCGATGGCAAAGAGGTGGGCCTGTTCTCCTATTCCCTCCCCGGGCCCAGGCCGGGGGAGGTCTCCCCCATGGCCCGGTTCCAGGATACACCCAACCGCCTCCTCCTCTCCCGGGATGAGGGCCTCCTCCGGTCCACCTCCCGCTTCCTCTCGCAGGAGTTTGGCCTCCAGGTGGGCCCGCCCGAGCTCCTGGGGAAGGTTGAGGGGGTGCTCTTCGGCATCCCCCAGGGGGAGGGCTTCCGTCCCCTTCAGGGAAACTACACCATCACCGTCCAGGTCCTGACACCAGACCCCAGGGACCAGGTAGGCCAGGTGAAGCTGGTGGTGGGGGGCTCCAGCTTTGGTGCTATGGGCACCGATGCCGTGGGGCGGGACATAGCCTCGGGGCTCCTGTTCGGCTTCCCGGTAAGCCTCATCATCGGCCTCTCCACAGCCCTCCTGGTCACCGCCATCGGGGCCTTCCTGGGGATGCTGAGCGGTTTCAGCGGGGGCCGGGTGGACACCCTCATCCAGCGCTCCTGCGATATTCTGGTGAACATCCCACTCCTCCCCATCCTCATCTTTCTCATCTTCATCCTGGGGCAGAAGCTGTGGCTGGTGCTGGTCATCCTGGTGGCCTTCGGCTGGCCCGGACTGACCATTGTCACCAGGTCCATGGTCCTCCAGCTCCGCTCCGGGCAACTGGTAGAGGCCACCCAGTCCCTGGGGGCCTCCCGGTGGCGGATTATGTTCCGTCATCTCTTCTTCCAGGTGGCCCCCTTCATCCTGGCCCAGCTCATCTTCATAACCCCATCCGCTATCCTGGCCGAGGCGGGGCTCAGCTTTCTGGGGCTGGGGGACCCCTCCATCCCTACCTGGGGACAGATTCTGGAGCAGGGCTTCCGCACCGGTGCGGTGTATGTAGGCTACTGGTGGTGGGTCCTGCCCCCCGGGCTCCTTATCGTCCTCACCGCCATGACCTTTATGCTCCTGGTCCTCGGCCTGGAACCCGTGGTCAACCCCCGGTTGAGGAGCCGGTTCTAGATGCCACTCCTGGAGGTAGAGGGGCTCAAGCTCCACTACCAGGGGGCGAGCGGGGAGGTCCGGGCAGTGGACGGGGTATCCTTCTCCGTGGAGGCGGGCACCGCCCTGGGCCTGGTGGGGGAATCGGGCTCGGGGAAAAGCAGTGTGGCCCTGGCCCTGATGCGCCTCCGGCCCCGCAATGTGTCCCATTTCTCCGGCCGGGTGCTCCTGAACGGGGTAGAATGCTCCCGGCTGGACGAAGGGGAGTTCCGCCGACATTTCCGGTGGGAGAAGCTGGCCATGGTCTTCCAGGGGGCCATGGAGTCCTTCAACCCTGTCCTGAAGGTGGGGGAACAGATAATTGAGCCCCTCCTCCAGAGAAGGGTGGGACGCAAGGAAGCAGAAAAGCAGTCAATGGCCCTCCTGGATGCAGTGATGCTCCCGGCCCGGACCTTTGACCGCTATCCCCACGAGCTGAGCGGGGGGATGAAGCAGAGGGCCCTCATCGCCATGGCCCTGGTCCTCCACCCCCAGCTCATTATCCTGGATGAGCCCACCTCAGCCCTGGACGTCATCGTCCAGGCCGAGGTGATGAACCTGCTCAAGCGTCTCAAGCGGGAGCTAAGCCTGGGTATCCTCTTTATCACCCACGATATTGCCCTCTCCAGCGACCTCTGCGACCGGATTGCGGTGATGTATGCCGGGGAGGTGGTGGAGACCGGGGGAGCCGACGGGGTCTTGCTCCGGCCGGGCCACCCCTACACCCAGAAACTGCTGGCGGCAGTGCCCCTGCTCATGGAGGAGAAGGAGCCGGAGTTCATCTCGGGTTCGCCGCCCGACCTTACCAACCCCCCTCCCGGCTGCCGGTTCCACCCCCGCTGCCCATATGTCTTTGACCGCTGCCGGGTGGAGTCCCCTCCACCCTTCCCCGCCAATGAGCACCGGGCCCGGTGCTGGCTTCTGCTGCGATGAAACCCCTGCTGGCCCTGGAGGATATCAGGATGGTCTATCAGGCCAGGAAGGGGCTCTTCGGCTTCGTGCCCGTAACCGCCCTGGACGGGGTCTCCCTCAGCCTGGACGAAGGGGAGACGGTGGCGATAGTGGGGGAGTCGGGCAGTGGCAAGACCACCCTGGCCCGGGTAAGCCTCCGCCTCCTCCGCCCCACCTCGGGACAGGTCTTATTTGACGGGACAGACATCGCCCGCCTGCCCGAGGGCCGGCTGAAATGGTTCCGCCAGCAGGCCCAGGGCATCTTCCAGGACCCCTTCTCCAGCCTGGACCCCTTCATGCGGGTCTTTGACACGGTGGAGGAACCCCTTATCATCCACCGGATAGGAGACAGAGAGAAACGCCGGGAGCTGGTCTATCAAGCGCTGGAGGAGGTGCGGCTTATCCCGGTGAAAGAGTTTTCCTTGAAGTTCCCCCATCAGCTTTCCGGCGGCCAGCGCCAGCGGGTAGCCATAGCCCGGTGTCTGGTCCTCCGGTCCCGGCTCATCGTGGCCGACGAGCCCGTGTCCCTGCTGGATGCCTCCAGCCGGGCCGAGCTCCTCTCCCTCTTCCGGGAGCTCCAGCACCGCCACAAGCTGACTTTCATCTACATCACCCACGACCTGAGCACCGCGCGCCAGTTTGCCCCCCGCATCGCCATCATGTACCGGGGAAAAATTGTAGAGACCGGCCCCACCTCTCAGGTCATCACCCAGCCTCAGCACCCCTACACCCGGGCCCTCCTCGAGGCGGTGCCCCAGCCCGACCCCTCCAACCGCTTCCGGGAGCGCCGGGTCGGCTTCCAGGAAACCACCAGGGAATAGGGAAATGGTGAGAAGAGAACCGCGCCTTCACTTGGACCGCCTATGTTCTTTATGACAACCGATAAAATGCAGCTAACACAGGTAAGGAGATAAGGGCAAGATGGCGAAAATGGAAGTCAGAAATTTCAGCTCCCCGGATGAAGTGAGACAGTTTGAAAAAGGAAAGCTGGACCTGGTGAAAATCGGCGGTGCCACAGTCGGACGAGCAGTATTCCAGCCAGGATTCAAGTGGTCAAAGCATGTCCAGCCAATAGCCAAGACCAAGTCCTGCGAGGCTCCCCACTTCCAGTACCACGTCTCAGGAACATTACATGTTGTTATGGACGATGGCACAGAGAGAGACTTAAGAGCCGGTGATGTTTCCTTGCTTCCACCGGGACATGACGCCTGGGTTGTTGGCAATGAACCCGCAGTTGTAGTTGACTTTCAAGGCATGGTGGATTACGCCAGGGAATCAGCCAAAAAATAGCACACAGTGACCCGGCGGGGAGATGGCAGCACATTCAAGCCCGGAAACGCCAATAGGTTCTGTGGCACTTCCCGCTATGAAGTAGTTGAGCGTCTCGAGGCGACGTTCCTCGCAATTGCCTCATTGCCCCCAACTCTCCTGCGGTTGGCTATCTCGTAACGCGTCGGCTATGGGTTGGGTATCCTGGCACTAGCCTGTCGGCCTGCAACAAAAAGTGAGGGGCGACCCCAGCGGGGCCGCCCCTCTTGCCTTTGCGTCGCTTCTAGCGGCCGCCTGAGGTGACTCTTACCCGGGAGTAGCAGTCGCTACAGTAGACTGGTCGCCCGTTTCGTGGCTCGAACGGTACCTGCGCCTCTTTCCCACAGGACGCGCAGACGGCAGAATGCATGACCCTTTGGTAGCCGTAGCTATTCGGGGCAGCAGACGAACCACCACGCTGTTGTCTCCTGGTCTCTCGACACTCCATACAGCGCTTGGGCTCATTGGTGTAGCCTCTGCTAGCGAACAACTCCTGCTCGGAGGCACTGAAACTGAAACTGGTGCCGCAGTCCGCACACGTCAGGCTCTTGTCAACAAAGCTCATGGATGACCTCCTTTCTATATGACTCGGCTCCAGTTTGGTCATCCATGGCCTGGGCAGCTTGTGAGAACTTCCGCAGATTGGGACTTGCAAACCTCTAACCGGTGCCTATAGAGTATCATGGAATTGGCGGTCTGTCAAACCATAATGAAATGCAACACTCACCCACCAATGCCCATTAGAATGATGAAGGGATACTAGTACTACCTCTCATACGATGCCATAGAGTCCCCTACTCTTGTGGAACGCGTTTGACCATATCGCTGGGGTTGGTGAAAAACCATAACGTTCCCCTCAAATCTTAATGACTTCTTAATATTCGGCCATTATGATTGAGGACGCACAAGGTGTTTCCAACACTGCCGACCTTTTCCAAAACCATTGTAGGGAAGCACGGACAGAGCTTCAAGGCCATAGCTTGTCTTCCAGAGGCAAGAAGGGGGAAGTATGAGGAGTAGTGCTGGCTATCGCCTGGCCGGGGCAACCGGGGTTCTCCTCTTGCTTGCTCTGGCCGGATGTACTCCCCGCACCACCGCCCCCACTCACAACCCTACCCCCATTGCCTCCCCAACAGCCACGGCCGCTACGACACCCCCACGGACTCCAACACCCGTGCCGACCCCAGCACCCACGCCAGGGCCTGCGCCCACGGCTGCAGCAGTCCCTGTTGCAGAGTGGACTCACCAGTTCGGCTCCCCCGCTTTGGACAGGGGCAATGCGCTGGCAGTGGATGGGGAAGGGAACATCATCGTTGTGGGCGCTACACAGGGCGCCCTGCCCGGCCAGACTTTGGGCGGCTATTGGGATGGCTATGCGCGGAAGCTCAGCCCAACTGGCGCAGAGATGTGGACCCTGCAGTTCACCAACTCCGTTTCGGTTGGGGCTCTGGCAGTGGCAGTGGACGGGGCAGGAAACATCATCCTCGCCGGCCATGTACAGGGTGAGCTGCCCGGCCAGACCGGCGCTGGCCTGGATGACGCATATGTGCGGAGGCTTAGTCCCGACGGCGTAGAGCTGTGGACGCACCAGTTCGGCTCCGCCGATTCGGATTGGGCTTTTGGGGTGGCCTTGGACTTGTCGGGGAACATTATAGTGGCTGGCGCAGCCAGTGGCGCACTGCCCGGCCAGACCAGCGCTGGCGGCGAAGATGCTTTTGTGCAGAAGCTGAGTCCCGAGGGCGCCGAGCTGTGGACGAGCCAGTTCGGCTCCGCCGCTTCAGACAGAGTCTGGAGCGTATCATTGGACGGGTCAGGAAATATCGTCGTGGCGGGCCGAACACAGGGCACACTGCCCGGCCAGACCAGCGCGGGCTCCTGGGATGCCTTCGTGCAGAAATACAGCCCCGATGGAACGGAGCTGTGGACCCGCCAGTTTGGCTCTCCAGCTCCGGATGTGGCCACCAGGGTGGCGGTGGACGGGGCAGGGAACATCATCGTGGCGGGCAGTACAATGGGCTCACTGCCCGGACAGACCCGGGCTGGCTACGATGATGCCTTTGTGCGGAAGTTCAGCCCGGAGGGAGCAGAGCTGTGGACCCGCCAGTTTGGCTCAGCCCTGACTTCCGAGGCCTTGGGGGTGGCCGTAGACGGGATGGGGAACATCATCGTGGCTGGCCGGGTGTATGGCGCGCTGCCAGGCCGGACCCCCATCGGCCAAGATGACGCCTTTGTGCGGAAGTTCAGCCCGGAGGGCATAGAGCTCTGGACCCTTCAGTTCGGCTCCGCTGCTCCGGATGAGGCCTTGGGGGTAGCGGTGGACGGGATGGGGAACACTGTCGTTGCGGGCCATACAATGGGCACGCTGCCCGGCCAGACAAACGCCGGCGATTGGGATGCCTTCGTCGTCTGCCTTGGCCGGCAGTCTGCCTCATGACCGGGTGGCAAATCTACTCAAGCGGGCAGCTTGCCCATTCGCCAGGTGTACCGGCATCTGGGGCCTGCCCCTGAAGGCCCGGGCCCGGTCCCTCTGCCGGCCCCATTACCCCTGGTCATCCCGGCAGGGACAGGCCCGGAAGAGAAGAGGAAGTGCAGGATTTCTGGGAGAGAAGGAGGCCAAGATGAACAGGTCAGTTTTGGTAGGCGTGGTAGTGTCGTTGCTCTTGTTCGGCGCTCTCGCTTGCGCGGGACCTGCGGGTACCCAGGGCCCGGCGGGGCTGACGGGCGCGCAGGGGCCCCAGGGTGAGAGGGGACCGGCTGGGCCTACAGGGCCGCAGGGGCCAGCTGGGCCAGCCGGCGCTACAGGCGCTACAGGACCGGCAGGCCCTCCGGGACCCCAAGGGCCGGCAGGAACGGGAGGAGCTCTGCCCTGGTCAGGTTCTCCGGTTGCCGTCACGGGTACGGTCACTGTGCCGGCGGGGCAATACTACGAGTCTGCGATTGCTGCAAACTATCTTGACCTGATTTCCGTCAGGCTGGGGGCAGTCGCTGCACTCCCGCAGGCACAGGCTGCAGGTTTTGATGTGTATGACCCGAACGACGACTATATTGCGGGACAGATTGCCTACGCGCAGGGAGGAGCCAGCACAAGTTTCTTTGCGGCTATTCCTGGAACATATACATTGAGTGTCTGGAACCAGACAACTTCAGACCTTCAGATGTCTGTCTCGGTGAGCAGGACAGCTAGATAGTTAAGTGGTAGTCGCAGCGGGCTGTACGCCTTCCTCCTGCGCGACATTGAGCAGCCTGTTGACCACCCAGGACACATATCGGTCGCACTTCTGCTCAAAGCCGCCCTCGTCTACGAACTTCTCAAAGGCCCCAGGTTGGTCGAAGTCCACCTTGACCAGCCCACGGCACACGGTACTGCCAAATTCCCGCCGGAAGTCTTCAAAGACGCGCCGAGCAGCGCTCCGGGACTTCCTTCTGGCCTCCCTGGCCTGCTCCCGCGTGCCAGTGTCCTTGCCAAACATCATTCCTAGAGCCGCCGCTGCAGCGGACAGGCTACCGCAGGGGGCGAACTGGTAGCCACCGACTCCGGTCATGAAGTTGATAGCCGCCCAGTTGGCCTTCTCCGGCCATTTGAAGGTCTCCTGACACACGGTCATAACCGCGGGGCCACAATGGAAGCCTTTGTGCATGAGTTCGAGGGCCCTCCGGGTCACCGCATCGGCCTGAAACTTGTCCCCCATGGTCCCTCCTTATGCCCTCCCGGTCATGTTCATCTTCTGCCTCCAGTCCCCGTGCCGAGGTCACGCAAGTTCGGGCAATTATATCACTGCGTCAGGGTAGCCGCATTTATAGCAGAATTGACAAGGCCCTGCTGCTCTAGAAGCCGGGGGGTAACTCCCTTGACCTTCCCTTGCCGATGGTGCTCGGGATGCTATCCACCAGCTCCTCGGGGGTCCAGCTCCCGTTTTTCAGGAGCATCTGGTAGACCACCGGCTCCTGGTAGATGTCCACGTGCCCATGGTAGACCTGGAAGGTGCAGCAGGGTCAGCCCTTTATCAGGACCGGCATCCCCGCCACGAGAAGATATACCCGGTCGGCCTTCTGGGCTATGGCCTGGTTGGCCCGGCCCAGGAGGTCCCGGTAGTGCCGCCCCAGGGGTGTGGGGGGTACTACCCCCATCCCGACCTCGTTGCTCACGATAATAAAGCTGGCCCCCAGCCGGTCTATGGCCTCCATAAGCCCGGCTATTTCCTCCTCCACCCTCCCCTGGGCCCCCCGCACCCGGTCCCCTATGACATTGGCCACCAGCAGGGTGAGACAGTCCAGGACCACGGTCCTGTAGCCAGCCCCCGCCTGGAGAAGGGCTTCACCCACCCCCTGGGGCACCTCCAGGGTCTTGAAGTAGGGGGGGCGGGCCCGGCGGTGCTCCTGAATCCGCTTCTTCATCTCCCTGTCCAGGGGGGCAGCGGTGGCCAGAAAGAGGACCGGCCCGGGCATCCCCGAGGCCAGTTTCACTGCAAAATGGCTCTTCCCGGAACGGACACCTCCCAAAATCAGTACCAGTTTCATACCCTGTACCCCAACCGAAGCGTCCCTAAGGCCCATCTTTAAGGTGGCGGGTGTCGTTGAGAAGAAGGAGAGCTGTCCCCCGGGGTTTCAGGTCCAGGAGAGACAGCGAGGCGGGGGCCGGGCGAATATGCCACCAGCCCTCGGGGCCCAGCCCCAACAGGTGGCAGAGGAGCCATCTCAGGGGCCCGCTGTGGGCCACCACCAGCACCCCCTCCCCTCTTTTCTCGGCCCCCAGGCGGGCGGAGAAGGCCAGGACCCTCTGGCCCACCTCGCCCAGGCTCCCCCCACCTGGGAAGCGGTAGCCGGAGGCCCGCCAGGAAAGATGGGCCTGGGGGTCCCTTTGAGCGATTTCGGAGAAGGTAAGCCCCTCGTAATCCCCAAAGTCCACCTCCCGCAGCTCGGGGCAGGGGAGGGGCTCGTGGCCGTGAGGGGAGGCGACGACCCTGGCAGTGTGGAGGGCCCTCTGGAGGTCGCTGGAATAGACCAGGGCTATCCTTTCCCCCGAAAGGCGGTCCCGGAGCCGCTCAGCCTGCTCTTTGCCCCGCGGGCTGAGCGGTATATCGGTGGAGCCGTAGTAGCGCTCTATGGCCCCGGTATCCCCGTGCCTCGCCAGATAGAGCCTCATCCCCAGCTCCAACGGGAGAAGGCGATAACCAGCAGCAGAAAGATAGCCTCGCCCGCCTCTATCAAGGCCCCGTAGTTGTCCCCTGTCAGCCCGGCAAAGCGGCCCTTGAGATAAAGGCCAAAGCCCCAGACCAGGACCCCTACTCCCAGCATCAGGGCCAGCCCCTCCAGGCGGAAGAGGGCGAGGGAAAGGGCCAGGGTGACGAGGCTGGCCAGGAGGAGATGGCCGGGGCGGGCCGCATCTTTGAAGGTGCGGCCCAGGCCCTCGGGCTTGGCGTAGGGGAAGGCGGAGATGGCCAGGACCCCAACCCACCTCCCAATAACGGGCATGAGGATGAGGGCCCCCAGGCGCTGGGGGAGGTCCTCTAGAGCGGCATACTTGACCAGGAGGAGCAGCACCGCCCCTATCACGCCAAATCCCCCTACCCGGCTCTCCTTCATTATCTCCCATCTCTGGGAGGGCTTTTTCATCTCCACCAGGCCATCACAGGTATCAATGAATCCATCCAGGTGCAGGCCCCCGCTGGCCAGTGCAAGGATGACCAGAAGCAGGCCGTTGACCACGGCCCCGGGCAGAAAGCCCAGCAACCGGTCTGCCCCCGCCAGTAGCAGGCCCAGAAGGAGGCCCACCAGGGGGAAAAAGGGGAGTGAGCGCCCCAGGGCCTGGGGGCTGGCCCCTCTGCCGACGGGGATAACGGTGAGAAAGCCGAGGGCCGTGAGGAAGCTCAATCCAGCTTCCCCGAGACCCCGGCCTCACCGAAGGTAGCCATCTCGTCCAGGAGCCGGCAGGCGGCCTCGCAGAGGAAGATGCCCAGGCAGGCCCCCGTTCCCTCCCCCAGCCTCATCCCCAGGTCCAGAAGAGGCCGGAGGCCCAGGTGGCGGAGGATGACCCGGTGCCCGGGTTCCGCCGAAACATGAGAGGCGATGAGGGAATCCTTCAGGCCCGGGCAAAGCCCGCAGGCAATCAGGGCGGCAGCGCCGGAGATGAAGCCGTCGATGACCACCGGGATGCGGTGGGCAGCCGCCCCCAGCATCACCCCGGCCAGTCCCCCGAGCTCAAAACCGCCCACCTTGCTCAGCACATCCAGCGGGTCTCCGGGGACAGGCTGATTTACGGAGAGGGCCCTGTTTATTACAGCCACCTTACGGGCCAGACCTGCTTCATCCAGGCCGGTGCCCCGCCCCGTGAGCCTCTCCACCGGCTCCCCGGTAAAAACGGCAGCGATGGCACTGGAGGCAGTAGTATTGCCGATGCCCATGTCCCCCGTGCCCACGATGTCCAGGCCTTTCCTCATCTCCTCTTCAAGAACCTCAAGGCCCGACTCCACCGCCTGGAGGGCCTGCTTCCGGCTCATGGCGGGGCCTTTGCTCATGTCCCTGGTGCCTGGGGCCACCTTCTTGAGGACAAGCTGAGGATGAGACTCCAGTGGCGCGGCCACCCCCATGTCCACCACGACGACCCTGGCGCCAATGTGCCGGGCCAGGACATTTACCCCCGCCCCTCCACGGAGAAAGTTATAGACCATCTGGGGGGTAACCTCCTGGGGATAGGCGCTCACGCCTTCCACCACCACCCCGTGGTCCCCAGCCATGGTGATGACGGCCTTGTGGGAAAGGCGGGGGCGCTCCTGGCCCACGATGCCCGCCAGCTTTATGGAAAGCTCCTCCAGCCGGCCCAAGCTTCCCCGGGGCTTGGTGAGCTGGCCCTGACGCCCTTGGGCCAGGGCCATGGCCTCTTCATCCAGGGCACCGACGGCCCTGATGGCCCCCTCAAGGCTAAGAAAAGATGAGGTCAAATGTCTCCTCAACTAAAGTCCCCTTGCCCTAGGCAAGGGGACTTTGCTTCTTTTACCTCTGCAGCCTCCGGCCAGGAAGGAGAGGGGATAGAGGCTACTCCTCCTCCGTCTCCCCTTCTTCTTCCTCGGCGGCGGGCTTCTCCCCTTCCTCCCCGGCAACCCCCACCGGCGCGGCTGGGGCCACCTCCTCCACCCGGGCCGGGGCTTCTATCTTCGCCACCACCGTCTCGGGGTCCAGCAGGGAGGCAACCCCCTTGGGCAGGGAGAGGTCCACTATCTTTATGACCTGGCCCACCGCGGCCAGGCTGGAGACGTCCACAACGATAGCATGGGGCAGGGCCTCAGGCAGGCCCTCCACCGGGAGGGACGAAAGCCCATGGATAAGGACTCCCTCCCTGGCCCCGGGGGCCACCCCCTCAAAGTGGAGGGGGACCTCGGTCCGCACCTTCTCGGTAAGGAGGACCGCCTGGAAGTCCACATGGAGGAGCCGGCTGGTCCTGGGGTGCCTCTGGACCTCCCGGGTAATAGCCGGCTGGGCCCGGCCCCGGGACCCTATCTTTATGAAGACCAGGCCACCCCCCCCCGTCTGGGTGATGGCCCGGAGGAGCTCCTTAGCCTCCACCTGGAGGGCCTGGGAGGGCTTCCCGTGGCCGTAGAGATTGGCAGGGATTATGCCCTGCTCCCTGAGCTTCTTCACCTGCTTGCCCAGGACCTCCCGCTTGCTGACCTTCAGCTCAGCGCGCTCTTTCTTTTCTTCAGCCTTCTCAGCCATACTGACAGAATTTACCAGAGAGGGGACTAAATGTCAACCGCTGCCCCTGCCCACCCACCTCCCCCTGTCCCCAGTTAACGTCTGGCGAGCGCCCGGACCCTTTTCTTGAGACCCCGAAACGCGTAGACTAAGGACAAAACACGGGCGGCCGATGAAAAGGAGGACAGCCATGTCAAAAGTAGTGCATTTTGAGATTCATGCGGATGACCCGGAACGGGCGGTGAAGTTCTATACCCAGGCTTTCGGCTGGAAGGTGGAGGAATTGACGGGCCCGATGGAGTACTGGCTGGTTGACACCGGCCCGAAGAGCCAGCCGGGCATTAACGGCGCCATCATGCGCCGCCAGGATAAACTGGCTACGGTGAACACCATCGGCGTCCCTTCAATGGGGGAAGCCATGAAGGCAGTCAAGGCGGCCGGAGGTAAAGTGCTGACTCCGAAGATGCCCATCCTGGGTATCGGCTGGAATGCCTATTGCCTGGATACCGAGGGCAATACCTTCGGCATCTACCAGGAGGACCCTTCGGCCAAGTAGCGTCCCCAAAAAGGTCGCCGGATGGACAAGAAGTCGCTGGAAGAAGAACTCAGGAACAAGGCGGATAACGCGGAGCTGCTGGCGGAAGCCGTTGCCGGGAACACCGCTCTGCTTCCTGATGTGCTCCAGGCAGTGTCTTCTTCCGAAACGGGCGTCAGATTCAAGTCAATCAAGGTCCTGAAGCTCGTTAGCGAGGAGCATCCAGAGATACTCTATCCACACTTCGGTTTCTTTGGGCAACTCCTTGATAGCGGCAACAATATCCTCAAGTGGAACGCCATAGATATATTGGCAAACCTGGCGGCGGCTGATTCCGATAATAGGTTCGGCACCCTGTTCCAGGAATTCTACGGTCTCCTTGATGAGGGAAGTCTGATTACTGCGGCCCACGTCATAGACAGCTCAGCCAATGTGGTGAAAACCAGACCCGCTCTGGAAGACAGGATTACCAGGGAGCTCCTACGGGTGGAGGAAATACCCCTCCCCACCGATGAGTGCCGTCATATCCTCAGGGGCAAGGTAGTCTCCGCCTTCAGCCAGTATTCTGCTCATTCCGGGAGCAGGGAGCTCATGCTCTCCTTTGCCCAAAGGCTCCTGGCCTGTCCCCGCCCGGCCACCAGAAAGAAAGCCGAACGGTTCCTCAAGAAGTTCAGAGGTAAGTAGCCGCAAACCAAAAGCACGGCCATAGGCTGTGCTTTCTTGATTTCTTGGTGCAGGTCTTCCGCAAACTCATGCGGCCTCAGGATTTCCACTTGCCAATTTCTCTCGTTCACCAGCGCCCCCGCACCGCCTGAGCGACAGACACGGCAGCTGCTAGACCCAAGGCGTGACGGACGCGCTGTGCTATAATTGCCCGAGACTTGGAGTCAGCCAGAAGGAGCACCGGGTGACAGGCCGACGCGAGAATCGCATTCGAGCTTATGGCTATGTCATAGAGCAGATTAGAGAGGTAAACCAAGATGTGAGCCGTAGGCCGGACAGAGTCTTGGGAGACTTCAGCTACATTTCACTTGATGAGCTTGTGAGGCTTGGGGAAGGCATTGCTGACCCCTCCCGGGAACTGGTAGCCGCTTTGAAGAAGCTCCTGGGTGCTGTTGCCAGCGAGCATGAGATCAATGAGTGCCTGGTTGCTCCCTTCATGTCTGAAGCATGATTCCGGTCAACCGTGAACTCTCGTTGGCGTCCCAATCCGAGCAAGTCGGAAAACGAGTCTGCGTGAACTCGAATCCTGGCAATCCTCACTAGCGGAATTGGAGAAAGGGGCAGCAGGACTTACTAAAATGCCAAAACGAAGCGACATCAGGAAAGTCATGATAATCGGTTCTGGCCCCATTGTGATAGGACAGGCCTGCGAGTTCGACTACTCCGGGACTCAGGCCTGCAAAGCCCTTCGCTCACTGGGCTACGAAGTCATGCTGGTGAACTCCAACCCAGCGACCATCATGACTGACCCAGGTATGGCCGACATCACCTATATTGAGCCGCTGACGGTGGAGTGCCTTACCAAGATAATCGAGAAGGAGCGCCCGGACGCAATCCTGCCGAACCTGGGCGGCCAGACAGGCCTGAACCTCAGCTCTGAGCTCGCGGAGGCAGGTGTGCTGGAAAAATACGGAGTAAGTGTTATCGGCGTTGACATTGAAGCCATACGTCGCGGCGAGGACCGGATTGCCTTCAAGAATACCATGATGATGCTTGGCCTTGACCTGCCGAGAAGCGAGGCTGTCTACAGCGTTCAGGACGCAGAGAGAGTCGCCACAGAGCTGAGGCTGCCTGTCGTGGTGCGTCCTGCCTACACGCTGGGCGGGACTGGTGGCGGCCTTGCCTACAACTTGGAGGAACTGCGCACCATCGTCAACCGAGGAATCACCACCAGCCGCATCGGCCAGGTACTGATAGAGGAATCAGTGGAGGGCTGGGAAGAACTGGAACTCGAGGTGCTTCGGGACGCCAGGAACCAGATGATCACAGTGTGCTTCATTGAAAACGTTGACGCAATGGGCGTGCACACTGGCGACTCCTTCTGCGTTGCTCCCATGCTGACAATTGCCCCTGAGTTGCAGGGCAGGCTTCAGGACTACTCCTACCGCATCATGGAGACAATCAAGGTAATCGGCGGCTGCAACATCCAGTTCGCCCACAACCCGGAGACGGGGCGCGTTGTGGTCATCGAGATCAACCCAAGGACTTCTCGCTCTTCGGCACTCGCGTCAAAAGCCACAGGCTTCCCCATCGCCCGGATTTCGACGATGCTCGCCGCTGGCGTTACCCTTGACGAACTCCCCTACTGGCGTGCTGGCACGCTTGACAAGTACACTCCCTACGGTGACTACATTGTCGTGAAATTCGCCCGCTGGGCATTCGAGAAGTTCCGGAACGCCCAAGACAGACTGGGAACTCAGATGCGCGCTGTGGGCGAAGTTATGAGCATCGGGAAGACCTACAAGGAAGCCTTCCAAAAAGCCATTCGCTCATTGGAGAACGGACGTTACGGGCTGGGATTCGCCAAGGACTTCGACAAGAAACCGCTTGACGAACTGATGAGACTGCTGAATTACCCGACCAGCGAACGCCAGTTCATCATGTACGAAGCCCTCCGCAAGGGCGCAGATGTCCAGCAGTTGTCTGAGAAGACCTACATTAAGCCATGGTTTATCCAGCAGATGAGAGAATTGGTCGGCCTGGAAGAGAAGATGCTCAAATACAAGGGGCAAATGCTTCCAGATGACCTGCTTACAGAGGCGAAGAAGGACGGCTTTTCAGACAAGTACCTTTCTCTGATACTCGGCATACCGGAAAGGGACATTCGCGAGAAGCGCAAGTCCCTTGGCGTGGTGGAGGGCTGGGATGCGGTCCCGGTAAGCGGGGTTGACGACGCGGCCTACTACTACTCTACTTACAACGCACCGGACAGAGTGACATCCAGTGACCGCAAGAAGGTGATGGTGCTGGGCGCTGGCCCGAACCGCATTGGCCAGGGCATAGAGTTTGACTATTGCTGTGTACACGCCGCCTTGGCGCTCCGTGACATGGGCTACGAGACCATCATGGTCAACTGCAACCCAGAGACCGTCTCCACCGACTACGATACGTCCGACAAGCTATATTTCGAGCCCGTCACCGTTGAGGACATCCTGAGCATCTACGAGAAGGAGAAGCCGGAAGGGGTTATAGTCCAGTTCGGCGGCCAGACACCCCTAAACATATCCCGTGACCTGGCTGAGGCCGGACTCCATATCCTCGGGACATCGCACGACGACATTGACCTGGCCAACGACCGCGGGCGATTCCGTGACATGATGAACAAGATAGGCATCCCAATGCCGGAATCCGGGATGGCCACCAAGCTCGAACAGGCACTTGAAATCGCAAAGCGCATCGGCTACCCCTTGATGGTGCGCCCGTCGTATGTGCTCGGTGGAAGGGGGATGGAGATAGTCTATGATGAGGAAATGCTCCGTGAATACGTTGTTGCAGCTGTGGGCGTTACCCCTGAGCGACCAATTCTCGTTGACAAATACCTGGAGAACGCCATTGAGACCGAGGCTGACGCACTGGCTGAGGGTGGCAATGCCTTCGTGCCAGCGGTCATGGAACACATAGAGTTTGCCGGCGTTCACTCAGGAGATGCCGCCTGCGTCTTGCCCCCAGTCAGTCTTCCGCAGAAGCACATAGACACGATCAACGATTACACCAAGAGGATTGCCAGGGACCTCAGAGTTGTCGGACTGATCAACATACAATTCGCCATATGCAGAGATGTCGTCTACGTCTTCGAAGCCAACCCCAGGGCGTCACGCACCGTGCCGCTCGTCTCCAAGGTGTGCAACGTGTCCATGGCACGGCTGGCTACCCAGCTCGCGGTGGGCAAGAAGCTGAAGGACCTCAACGTCGTGCATAGGAGAATCCCTCACTTCGGAGTCAAGGAGGCTGTTTTCCCATTCAACATGTTTCCCGAGGTGGACCCCATTCTAGGGCCGGAAATGAAGTCCACAGGCGAGGTGCTGGGAATCGCGGACTCATTTGGCCTAGCTTATTTCAAGGCCCAGGAGGCTGCGGGACAGTTGCCCCCTACCAAAGGGACGGTCTTGATCACGGTCTCAACAAGAGACCGACCAGCGGTGCTCGACGTTGCCAGAACATTAGCTGACCTCGGGTTCAAGATTAAGGCTACAGTTGGCACTCGGGCCTTCCTTGCTGGCCACGGCATACCATCCGAACTCATACTGAAGGTCCACGAAGGTCGCCCCAATATCATGGATGCCATGGCCAACCGGGAGATTCAACTTGTCATCAACACACCAATCGGCAAGCTCGGCCAGCATGATGACTCATACATTCGCAAGACCGCAGTCAAATACAAGATCCCATACGTCACAACCTTGGCGGCGGCCGCCGCCGCAGCCAAAGGCATCGCCGCCTATCGCCAAGGCAAGTCAGGAGTCAGATCGCTGCAAAGCTACCACTCGGCCATAGAGTGAGTGTTTGTCTGGTTGTCTGAGTCCAGCGACGTAGCGAGGGCCAAGTACTAAGAGGGGATCCTCGACCGATGGGACCACGGTTCTCCTCATGTTCTGACAGCTATACCCTTCTGCTTCAGGTACCTCTTGGCTTCAGATACAGATATCTCCCCGAAGTGGAAGATAGAAGCGGCCAGAACAGCTGCTGCTTTCCCAATTGCGACCGCTTCGTAGAGGTGCTCTAGCTTCCCCGCACCGCCCGAAGCTATGACTGGTATGCCTACAGCTTCGGCAACGGCCCTTGTCATCTCCAGGTCATATCCTTGCTTGGTTCCGTCAGCATCCTTGCTGGTGAGCAGAATCTCCCCTGCACCCAGCTGCTCTACTCTCTTCGCCCATTTGACAATATCTAGCCCGGTCGCCTCGGTGCCACTCTTGACCACCACCTCCAGTCTGGGACGGCCGCTGTCAGGCGGATTCTTTCTGCCGTCGATGGCAACAACGAGCCTCCCTTTTCCGAACTCTTTGGAAGCTCGTGTCACAAGCTGTGGGTTCTTCACCGCGGCGGTGTTGATGGACACCTTGCTCACACCGAGGTCAAAAAGGTCTTGCATGTCTTCCGTGCTGCTGATTCCACCCCCCACGGCGAAGGGGATCGTGACCTTATCGGCCACCTTCCTTACCCATTCCAACCGTGTCTTCCTATTCTCCACTGTAGCCATAATGTCCAAGAACACAAGCTCATCTGCCCCTTCTCGGCAATAGGCTTCGGCCGCCTCTACGGGGTCACGAGCATCTCTCAGGTCAACGAAATTCACCCCCTTGACTACCCTCCCATCTTTCACATCTAGACACGGTATGATTCTGACTGCGTCCACACGATACCTCCTGAAATCCAATCAGCCAAATCCGTTCAGCGATCGCCTGCGCCAGCTTCTCCTGCTTCACGGATAGGCCGAAGCACATTGTAGCTGAGTAGGAGCACCACATCAAATCGGCACCTCTCCTTAGTGCAGAGTCCAATGTTGCGTCTGATGGCTAGGAGGAGTCAAGTGCCCACACAGCAAGCCGGCGGGCATCCTTGTCCGTTGCTGGTCACTGTGGCTAGCGCCGTCTTGCATGGTCCGCCCGGCAAGCAGCGTGGTGACATTCTGGCTTTTTGTTTAACTCGAATCCCCTTCGGCCCACCATTCCGTACAAAAGGTAAAACCTTCGAGAAAAGCTTCCCACTAGTGTTTTGATGGCTCGGTTCGAATCCCGCTAGGCAGATGACTCCACTTGATTCTAGTAGACAGAGCTTAAGAAAGTACTAGTATTGGCTTTTATTTTCCTTTGGTGATGTTCGTTCGGACCCAATCCTCGATCATTTCACCGTGAGACTATAAGGCCTCTTTAACCCAGTAGCCGTTTATGTCGGGCTCTATCTCATCTGGTGCTGGAGGATCCGCCAGCTTCGAATGCAGACAGCCAACCAGCCGGCTCCGTTGCTCGATAGCGCTAGCGATTGCCTTCTTCTGCTGCTCAGTCGTGTAGGTCGGATACTCCTTCAACAGAGCGTCTTTCAGCGTGCCATAGCCGCTTACCACTAGGACAAAGAATTCGGCTCGCTTGGTCTTGGCTTCTTCGCCTTGTTTCGTACTTAGTCGCGCACGAGTGCCAGTTGTAAATTTGATCTCAATCTCGTACGGAGGCAGAGACATGGTTCCTGCATCGAACCCCTCTGAAGGCTCAGGCCACACGGCTATGCCTGAGCCTACCCCGGTGGTTTCGATATCTTTTTACTTTCTTGCTACGGAGTATCTCAACGATGATGGCTTCTGCCGCTTTGCCAACCTGCTGATTGTCGCGAACCGTACGCTCTCGGGTTCTCCCATCTTCGAGTTCTTCAGCGAGGGCAGTGACATCAGGCGAGATGTCGACCACCCTAGCCAGTGCGGTTTTCCATAAGCACATGGCCGGCAAAGCATAATCTGGCTTCTTTGCCGCTCCCTTTTCTCGCCAGCCGAGCCTCCGGGTCCGTGGTCGACCCGTGCGTGGCATTGGTCCGGTGTTCCC
>JAHKAY010000021.1 GCA_018825785.1 Chloroflexota bacterium
CGGATTTGATTGCCGTCGATCTGATCCCACCGCAGGACCGCCTCGCCCAGTCGGATGCCGTTGTCCAGCAGGAGGGTCAGGATGGTCTCGTCCCTCAGCTGCCACTTGCCTCCCCGGGCCCCGCCTGCGGAGTCCAGGAGGCGATGGACCTCCTCCAGGCTGAAGGAGCGCATTACCTTGGGCTTCACCCTGGGGGCTTTGACCTTTTTGATGGGGTTGGCGTAGGGGGACTTGGGCTCGGCCTCCAGGGGGAAGCCGAACTCCTCCTCGAGAAAGCTGTAGAGGGCCTTCAGGGCCCGGAAGTAGCCGTGCCTGGTCTCGTCCCCGCAGGTGAGGTCCCGCAGGAACTCCCGGATAGGGTCCGGGGCCTCGGGGACCTGGGCATAGCGGGCGCAGAACTTCCCCAGCTTCTCCTGGTAGAATTGGACGGTCCGGCGGGAGATATTCCTCGCTTCCCGGTCCAGAATGAAAGAGCGGATCGCCTGCCTCGTCTCCACCTTCGTCACCTCCGCGGGGTTCAGGCGCAGAAGCACAGGCCCCCATAAGGAAAACGCAGGGTGGAGCGGCAACGGCCAGCAGACTATAGTGTGAAACAGAGGGATACTCTCGTCCCTCCCCCATCAGAGGGGTGACCAAGAGTCCTATGTCCGCAGAAACCAAATGCGCCCCTTTCGGGGCGCTATACCGACGGGGCTATTTCAGCGGCTAGCCTGTCGTCCCTGGGGCCTCGGGTTGGACAACAGATCCAGAGTCTGCTGTCCTACCGCTAGACGAGTCCCCAACGGCATCTATTTTAGCCGGGGAAAGAGGGGCCAGTCAAGGGCTCAAGAGGGGGGCAGGAGGTCCCGGAAGCTCCGCAGGAGGGAGTAGTCAATGATGGTGGCCATGGCCCGGTTTTCGGCCTCTATCCCCGCCTCCACCGCCGCGGCCACAGGGTTGAGGCCGCCGGGGAGGACCAGCCCCACCCTTCCCACCGCCACGGGGATTTCGCACACCGCTTCGTTGGGGCCCCCCATGGCCAGGGCCCCGTCTATCCCAGCCTTCTTCAGCTCCTGAATAAGCTGCTCAGCCTCGCTACGGCAGGGGGCCGGGACTTCCCTGAAGTTGGCCAGGATTATGCCCTCCCCCTTTACCGCCCCCCCCACCTGGGTCATCCGACCCTGGATAAAGACCTCGGAGGGATTCAAAGAGGAGCCGCTATAGCTGATGAGCTCCAGGAAGCGGAGGGGCCGGCCCCCCTTTATCTGAAGGATGCCGCCAAAACGGGTCTCAACAGCAATGCCCGCCTTGAGGAGGACACCATTGACGATGATGCTACATATGGTGGCCAGGCCTATTTTGCCCCGGGGGACGACTATCTCTCCCAACCTCTCTCCCGCCTCAGCTACCGCCACCCGCTCGCTCATCCCCAGGCCTGCTCTGAAGACGGGGGCCATGGCCTCCAGGGCAGGGAAAAAGTCCTCCTTGGGGAAGAAAGAGACATTCACCGGGACCAGGCCCCGGCGGGTGCGGGGTTCAAAGGTGGTGCGGAAGGCCAGGTGTTCAATGCGGACACTTATCAGGCCCACCTTGTCGGCTACCATGGCATTCTGTAGCTCCTCATGGCCCTGGGGGGTGATTACCCTGCCGTTCCGGCCCCAGAGTCGGGTCAGGCCCCGCCCATCCATGAGCTTGAGATGGTAGCGCACCGCCCTCTCCTTCAGGTTTATGCCCCCCTGCTCCAGCTCCCGGGCGATGATGCGGGCCCCCACGGGCCCCTCAACCCCGGATAGGATGCGCAGGATGGCCAGGACCTTCCTGTCTACCTCCCGGGTATCATAGACCAGGGCCATGACAATCCTATCCCTTAGTAGGCGTAGAGGTTTCCGTAGGGCCTGAGGTGGAGGGGGAAGAGCTTCCTGAACTCCCCGGATAGGATAGCCTCGGGGTCTTTCCCAAAATAGCGGCAGTAGTCCCGGACCAGCCCCTCTATCACCTTCCGGTCATTTTCATCGGGCTGGGCCACCCCCACCTCCTTCCCCAGCTGATGGGCCTCCACCTCCCCCCGTAGGTAGAGAACGCCCCCGTGCATTCCGGTGCCGACAAAGCGGGCGTGGTGGCGTTCCCCCAGGCCCAGCACCAGGAGGACGCCCCCGCCCATGTATTCCCCCAGGAAGTCCTGGGCGGTATCGCCGATGACCACCGTGGGCCTCTTGCCCTGGTATTCCTTCATATGGATGCCTGCCCGGTAGCCCACCCCGTCCCTGACAAAGACCCTCCCACCCCGGGCGGAGAGGGCCAGGATATCCCCAGCATGGCCATGGACGATGACCTCCCCGCTGTTCATCGTGTTCCCCACCCCGTCCTGGGCATTGCCGTGGACGATGATGCTAGGGCCATCCATGAAGGAGCCCAGGTCATTGCCGGGGACGCCATAGATGTGGATTTCCAGGGGGCGACGGATGTCGGTCCCAATATAGCGCTGGCCAAACACATTCAGCAGGTCAATGCGATGATAGCCGTTGGCCGCCTCCCTGAGGCGTGCATTGAGCTCCTTGTAGTGAAGCCCCTTGACATCTATCCGCAGGGTCCCGTCCATAATACACTAGCTCCCCGCCGGCCTAACCCCCAGGACCTCCATCTCCTCCGTGGTCAGGCCTACTGCCCTCAGGTGGAGGCGGTTGCCCCGCAGGCTTTCTATGGCGTTGACGCCCATCCCACCCAGCATCTCTTTTATCTCCAAGCTCCAGGCCCGGAGCAGGTTCGCCAGGCGGCGGGCACCGATTTCCGGATTCACTCTCTTGGAAAGGATGGGGTCGGTGGTGCAGATGCCCCAGGCACACTTGCCTGTGTGGCACTGCTGGCAAACGGTGCAGCCCAGGGCGATGAGGGCCGCTGTGGCAATATAGACGGCATCGGCCCCCAGCGCGATGGCCTTGACCACATCAGCACTGCTGCGGATGCCCCCGGCGACAATGATGGAGGCCTGCTGGCGGATGCCCTCCTGACGCAGGCGGGTATCCACGGCGGCCAGTGCCATTTCAATGGGGATGCCCACGTTGTCCCGGATGACCTTGGGGGCAGCCCCGGTAGCCCCCCTCAGGCCATCCAGGGCGATGATGTCGGCCCCCGCCCTCACCATGCCGCTGGCTATTGCGGCGGAGTTGTGCACCGCGGCAATCTTCACCGAGACCGGCTTGGTATAGTTGGTGGCCTCCTTCAGAGCATGGACAAGCTGGGCCAGGTCCTCAATGGAGTAGATATCATGCTGGGGGGCTGGTGAGAGGGCGTCGGTGCCCCGGGGAATCATCCGGGTGGCGGCCACATCCTCGCTCACCTTCTCCCCGGGGAGGTGCCCGCCGATGCCCGGCTTGGCCCCCTGGCCAATCTTTATTTCCAGAACCCGGGCCATCTGGAGATATGCGGGGTGGACGCCGAAACGGCCCGAGGCCACCTGGGCGATGGTATTAGGGCCATATTTGTAGAGCTTGGAGTGAAGGCCCCCCTCGCCGGTATTGAACAGGGTCCCAAGTTCGGTGGCCGCCCGGGCCAGGGACTCGTGGACATTCAGGCTCACCGCCCCGTATGACAGGGCAGAGAACAGGATAGGGGTCTCAATGGCCACCTGGGGGGCCAGTCTTGTCTTCAGCTTCAGCGTCCCGGTCTCCAGCTCAACCCTGTCCGGCTTGCGGCCGAGGTAGGTGCGGAGCTCCATAGGCTCGCGGAGGGGGTCTATGGAGGGGTTGGTCACCTGGCTGGCATTGAGCACCAGGTGGTCCCAATAGATGCGGTAGGGCTTGTCGTTGCCCATCCCGGTGAGGAGGATTCCCCCCGTCTCCGCCTGCTTAATGATGTCCTCAATGGCCTCGGGGGTCCAGTTAGCGTTGGGACGGTAGTCCTGGGGGGCCCTCTTGATCCTTATGGCCCCGGTGGGGCAAAAGATAGCGCAGCGGTGGCAGCCCACGCAGAGCTCATCCTGGCTGCGTATGGCGTCCTCCTCCCGGTCATAGGAATGGACACCAAAACTGCACTGGGCCACACAGCCCTTGCAGGTGATACAGCGGTCCGGGTCCCTCTCTACTACGAACCTGGGCGGGAGGTAGGTCTTCATCAGCGGACTCCCGCCTGCACTGCCAGCCGGCCAATGATGGGCTCCCCGCCCCTGGGGATATAGGTCCGGTCCAGGTCAGGACAGACCAGCCGGATAGCCGATTCCTCCGAGGAGAGGTAGAGCCTGTCCCCCTTCTCCCCGACAGTAAGGGGACGGAGGCGGATGCGGTCGGTGAGACCTATCATCTCCCCCTGATGGGCGATGATGACGGTAAACGGGCCATTGAGGAGGAGACTTGAATAGACCTGGCGCAACGCGGTGTCCAGGGCCTGTTCCTCGGGGGGCAGGAGGGGAATGTGCTCCCAGAGGGGCGGGGCCAGCACCCTGGTCACCACCTCCATAGGCAACCCGTGCCGGCGGCGGAGCAGGTCCACGGCATAGGCTACCACTTCGGTATCGGTCTGCATGGTGCAGTGGTAGCCGAACATCTCCAGGTAGCGGCGGTTTGTCCCGTAGGAAGAAATTTCCCCGTTGTGGACTACCGTCCAGTCCAGGATGTTGAAGGGGTGGGCCCCACCCCACCAGCCGGGGCTATTGGTGGGAAAGCGGCCATGGGCTGTCCACAGGTATCCCTGGTATTCCTCCAGGCGGAAATAGTTAGCTATCTGCTCCGGATAGCCCGCCCCCTTGAACACCCCCATGTTCTTGCCGCTGGAGAAGACAAAGGCATCCTCACACCCGGTATTTATCTTCATCACCTTTTCCAGCACATAGTCATCGTCCCCCGGCGTGCCCAGAGAACAGCCATTCACCTCCACAAAATATCGCCATAGAATGGGTGGGTCCACGATGCCAGGGGTCTCCCGGGTGGGCACCTCCTCATCAAAGACAATGCGGAAATTGGCCCGGAGTAAGGCCTCCACCTCCCCCCGTGCCTCCCTGCTCAGGAACATGATGTGGAGGGCATAACACTGGGCATATTCAGGGTAGAGGCCGTAGACAGCAAAACCTCCCCCGAGGCCGTTGCTGCGGTCATGCATAGAGCTAATGGCCGCCACCACATCACCGCTAGAGAAGCGCCGCCCCGAGGTGTCCATCATGCCAAATAGAGAGCAGGCGGAAATTACTTTGTCATCGCCGTAGGGGTTGTTGTAGCTCATCCCTTTCATGGCACCATCTCCCTGGGTGATACCCCCAACCCTGCCCGGCGCAGGCCCTGGGGGATGAAGGTCAGCCCGAAATCGTCCCGCACCAGGGCGTCTTTGAAGGGGCGCACGTTCACCCCTTCCCGCATCAGGCCGAAGGCCACCCCCGCCTGCTGAATATCTCCGGCGAATACCAGGCCAACGATGTGGTCATCCTTGAGGACCACCTTCCGGTAGCTCCGGTCCTGGCGGGAGACAAGCACTTCACAGCCGTCCTGAGGGTTCACCATGCCAGCGGAGACCAGGGGGTAGCCGAAGTACTTGAAGGAGTTGGCGGCTGTCCCCCCAGGGTAGAGGGTCTGTTTGCCGGCCATGTTATAGCCAGCAATCCTCCCCCCCAGGTAGGCGTTGGGCCAGATGGGGGTGAGGCGGCCCGTCCCATAGACAAAGTCGTAGCCTTCCGCCACATCGCCGCAGGCATAGACATGGGGATAGCTGGTGGCCATGTGGCGGTCCACCACAATGCCGCGGTTCACCTTCACCGGGCTGTTCTTCACCAACTCGGTGCGGGGGGCGCCGCCGATGGCTATCACCACCAGCCCGCAGGAAAGCTGCCGGCCATCCTGCAGGACCACACCCCCCACCCGGCCCTCCTCAAAAGATTTGCCGGTGATCTCCCGCACCGCCTGGCCCGTAATCAACTCTATACCGGCTTCCCTCAGGACCCCCTCTACCAGGCGGGAGGCCGGCTCATCCAGGACGGCACCGAGGACCCGGTCAAGAAGCTCCACCATGACCACGCCCACGCCCCGCTTCACCAGGGCCGAGGCCAGGCTCATGCCGATAAGCCCGCCCCCGATGACCACCACCCGGGGCTTCCCCTCAAGGAATCTCTCCATCCTTCGGGCATCTTCCAGGGTGGTGAAGGTGAAGACCCCTTCTTTGTCCCTGCCTGCTATGTTGGGCACTATTGGGGTCCCGCCGGTGGCCAAGAGGAGCCTCTCCCAGGGGAGGCTCTCGCTCCCCTCCAGCACCACCCTCGCCCCTGGGAAATCTATCCCCGCCACCTTCTGGCCCAGCAGGGCTTCGATGGCATTCTGCTGGTAAAAATCCCGGGGCCGGTAGAGCATCCCATCCAGGGTACGCTCCCCTGCCAGGAATTCGGAGATGAGGGGGCGGGAGTAGACGGGGAAGGGCTCATCGGAGATGATGCAGATGGACCCCTCGCTGTCCACCTCCCGGATAGCCTCAGCGGCGCCAATTCCCCCGGCAGAGTTGCCGACGATGACATACTTAGGCACCAACTCCCTCCTCGGCAAAGATGAGGGCCTCGTTGGGGCAGTTGGCCACACAGGCGGGGACAGGGAGGTGGGAGCAGAGGTCGCATTTGGCGATAATATGACGCTGGGGGTCGGGGGTAATAGCCCCATGGGGGCAGAAGAGCACACAGGTCCAGCAACCAACGCATTTCTCCCTGTTAAGCACCACCGCCCCCGTCTCGGGGTCCTTCCTCAGGGCCCCGGTAAGACAGGCGAAGACACAGGAGGGCTCATCGCAGTGGCGGCAGAGCACGGGTACGGAAAGAGCACCCCTTTCCTGGACACGGACCCTCGCCAGAAGACGGGGCCTCTCCTTCTTGTAGGCCTTGATAATGTCCCGGGAAAGGCTGTGCTCAACCGTGCAGTAAACCTCACACCGCCGGCAGGTCACACATACCTCTTCGCGAATATGTACCCTCTTCATCCCTTCTCCTATGAGACGTCGGCAACCGTTTGCCTATCATAGAGTTTTTCCTGCCTGTTGTCAAGGGGTTTGGGGTGGGGCTATAATTAAGGTGCCGAGGGCCCGTAGCTCAGGGGCAGAGCGGTCGGCTCATAACCGATTGGTCCCAGGTTCGAATCCTGGCGGGCCCAGAAGGTGGTATGCAGCCCCAGTTGGCGGCGATACCGAGGTTGGCTCCCCGGCCGCCCATCCTTTTTTGCCATTCCCCTATAGCTGACTTGCCAGGGAAGGGGCGGAAACGTATAATAGGATATCTTGTATCAGGGGGGACAGATGCAAGGGAGCGCGCAGGAAAAGATTATGGAGGGGGCCAGGGCTGCCTGCCGTCGGGTGATGGACAGTGTTAACCGGGTGGTCATCGGCAAGGAAGTTCAAGTAGAGTTGGCGCTGAGCGCCCTATTGAGCCAGGGGCACATGCTGGTGGAAGACGTGCCCGGCGTGGGCAAGACCACCCTGACCAAGGCCCTGGCCAAATCGGTGGGCTGCTCCTTCAAGCGGATTCAGTGCACGCCGGACCTGCTCCCCAGCGACATCATCGGGGCTTCCATCTACAACCAGAAGACAGAGGAATTTGAGTTCCGCCCCGGCCCCATTATGGCCCAAATAGTCCTGGTGGATGAGATCAATCGGGCCAGCCCTCGAACCCAGGCCGCCTTTCTAGAATGTATGGAGGAGAGGCAGATAACGGTGGAGCGGGTTACCTATACCATGCCTCGACCTTTCTGGGTTATGGCTACCCAGAGTCCCATTGAGTATCAGGGTACTTTCTCCTTGCCCGAGACCCAGGTTGACCGCTTCTTCATCCGCCTCCACATGGGCTACCCCGCCTTTGAGGATGAGGTCAACATCCTGGAACAGCAACGGGAAGTCCACCCCATTGAAGAAGTCACCCAAGCGATAGGCGCGGAGGAACTGCTGGAGGTCCAGAACATAGTAAAGCAGGTCTACGTGGATGTGCTGGTGAGGGAATACATGGTCCGCCTGGTAGAAGCTACCAGGAGGCACCCTGCTATCCAGCTAGGTGCATCCCCCCGTGGCTCCCTGGCCCTATTCCGCGGAGCTCAGGCTTTAGCCCTGCTTCGGGGGCGGGACTATATCCTGCCAGATGATGTCAAAGCGCTGACGGAGGTTGCCCTGGCCCACCGGCTGAACCTGACCCCTTCAGCCCGGATGAAGGGCATCACCCCTGAGAAGATAATCGATGAGATAGTGAGCAACGTGGCGGTCCCTGGTTTCCAGGGGCCACGGAAGGCAGCGATTGAAAGGCAGTGAGGAGCCTTTGGGTCCTGGTCATTCTGGCCATTGTCCTGGTCCTGGGGTGGAACAGCGGTTTTTCCCTCCTGTTCAGGGTGAGCCTCCTGCTGGCCATCGGCCTGGTGCTCAGTCGGCTCTGGGTATGGTGGAATTTGCGGGGGGTCAAGGGCAATATAGAGACCTCCACCACCCGAGTTCAGGCGGGCCAGAGGCTGGAGGTCAGAATTGAGCTAGAAAACCCCAGCCTTCTATTCAAGCCCTGGCTCCTGCTAAAGATAAAGTCCGACCTGCCCCAGGTCCCACCCACGAAGATGTTAGCCCTGTCCTATCGCTCAGCCCGGACCTTCAACTTTTCCGTCCCCTGTCCTCGGCGGGGATGGTTCCATTTGGGGCCGGCGGTGCTGGCCAGTCAGGACCCCTTCGGGCTATTCCAGCGAGAAATCACCCTGGGCACCCAGCAAGACCTTCTGGTCTATCCCAAGACAGTGGACCTGGCCCCCTCCCTTCTGGAGGCCCCAACCCCGGGTCTGGAAAGCCTCAGCCTGGGACGGGCTGGGGAGACCCCACTCGTCCGGGGGGTGCGCGAATATCTCCCCGGGGACAGCTTTGGCCGGATCCACTGGCCCTCCTCAGCCCGCATGGGAAAACTGATGAGCAAGGAGCTGGAAGGGGAAGCCTCCCATGATGTTTGGCTCCTGCTGGATATGGAAGGCCGGGGCCACGCCGGAGAAAGCGATGAAAGCACGGTGGAATACGGGGTCACCGTGGCCGCTTCCCTGTGCAAGGCCTACATAGAAGCTGACCGCTCCATCGCCCTGGCAACCTGGGACCGCTACCTGCAGGTTGTCCCGCCCGACACGGGGACCCCTCAGCTCTGGCGCATTCTGGAGGTCCTGTCCACACTGGCAGGCCGGGGAAACGCGCCTTTGTCCAGGTTGATGGCTCAAACAGAACAGCACTGGCGGGGGAGCACCCTGGCCATCATCACCCCCTCGCCGGAGGAAACCTGGTCTTCTGCCCTGCACAAGGCCGTCCGATGGGACAACCGGGTTCTGCTATTCCTGCTGGATGCCAGCACCTTTGATAAGAAAAAGCCTCCTCTGGGACCCTCCCCGGCCCACGACCAGATTACCAGGTATCGCGTAAGGAGAGGTGAGCTGTGGCAGCTCGGGTTAGCGGCTGGCTGAACGGGGCGCTGCTCTCGGGCCAGGGTTGGCTCAGCCTTCTCCTCCTCTGGCTCAGCCTAGTCCTTTTTTCAGTGACCCTGCCCTGGCAGAACGCCCAGTGGGAGTTATCCCTCCCCCCGTTCTTCTGGATATCTATATCGGGGCTGCTCGTAGGCCTATTCCTCAGCCAGATAGAGGGCCGGGCACTGTGGCGGCATAGCCTCGGGGCGCTGGCCGGCGCCGGGATATCGATAGGAGTGGTTGCCGCCACCCTTACGGAGGGGGGATGGCAGGAAAGGGTGGGGCAGTTGGCAGCCCGGACCCGATTGTGGTTCGTGGCCGCCCAAGAGGGCTGGAGCAATAATGACCTGATAGTCCTGGTCCTGTTGCTGGCTGCAGTGAGCTGGCTCCTGGGCTATCTGGGTCCCTGGTGCGTCCTGGTGTGGAGGAAGGCCTTCGTGTTGGTGCTGGCGGGAGGGGTTCTCATCCTGGAGGGGCTGTATTATGTTCCTCAGCCGGCTTCCGTTTTTGTCATCTACCTGTGGTCCTCCCTGATGCTGGTGATGCACCTCAGCCTCACCCCCAGGGACAACCCCTCCGGCCTAAGACCGGCGCACCATCTCGGCCTTCTAGCCATGGCAGGGCTTCTGGTCCTGGTAATCTGGCTTGTTCCTCTCCCCCAGGGATTACTAAAGGGTGGAGACCTATGGGAAAGGGTGCCACCCTGGCGGGAGATTGTAAACCGCTCAGAGGAGTTGTTCCCTGTGCTCGCCACCTCCAGGGGCCAAGAACAGACCCCGAACTCCGACACGCTCACTTACGGAAACGCTCTCACCTTCGGCGGTCCCATCCAGCGGACCGGGGACATACTGTTTGAGGTGGAGGGGCCTCCCCTGACGGCGGGCCCGGGCCGCTGGCGTGCGATTGCCTACGACCTCTATACTTCTCAGGGATGGCGAAATGAGGAACAGGTACTTGCCCCCGCCACCAGCCTGGAAACCGGGCAGAAGACGGGCTTTCAATCCAGGCAGGAGGTAACCCAAACGATAAAATTGCTGGTCCGCAGCGACCTGCTTTTTGCTGCTGGCCAGCCCCTAGAAGCCAGCCTGCCAGCCAAGCAGGAGAGGCCGGCACCGCTGACCTATACTATCCCCCTCCCAGGGGAACCGCAAAAGGAGCAGGGGCTGCCGGAGGATGTGAAGGCGGCAGCCGGACAACTGCGCCTGGCAGCCTCGAGCGGTGAGCTTTCCGTTTCCCGAATATCTCGTTACCTGCCCTCCGGTTTCAAGACAGTGGGCCTGGAGCTGGAGGGCTCCAACATCGCCGCCGTGAAGATACAGAGGGAGTCCGCACCGGTTGATGACATAAGCGCGCTGCGCATCCCCTACATCCTCCGGCCCCCTACCGGGTATACTGTTACCTCCTCGGTGTCCCTGGCCACTTCCAGCGAGCTGATGGCAAGCAAGGCCCCCCTTCCTGACTGGGTGCAGGAGCGCTACCTGACTCTGCCCCCAACTTTGCCGGCGAGGGTCCGCCAGCTGGCCGCCTCGGTAACTTGGACCTGGGGGGACTTGGGGGCGAAGACCGCCTACGAGAAGGCACTGGCTATCCAGGAGTACCTGCGCCGGCTTACCTACCGCCAGGACATAAAGGCCCCTCCATTGGGTGCAGACGGGGTAGACTACTTCCTCTTCATTTCAAAGACGGGCTACAGCCAGTATTTTGCCTCGGCCATGGTGGTGATGCTTCGCTCGTTAGGTGTCCCAGCCCGCCTGGCGGTGGGCTTCGTCAGCGATGAGTATGACCTGGAGAAGAACGTCTATGAGGTAAGGGACTCCCACGCCCACGCCTGGGTAGAGGTGTTCTTCCCCGAGTATGGCTGGGTTGAGTTTGAGCCAACGCCCGGCTGGCTCCTGCCGGCAGTGAGCTCCCCGCCGCTGGCTGGTGGGGAACTGGTTAATGCTGGCTGGGGGTTCGGCTTCGGCCCGGGCGCCGTGTTTGGGGAGGAGCCTGAGTTCGACGAGGACGGTTTACCCCGCATTATCCGACCGATTGATGGCACCTTTCCCTACCCCACAGCACCAGGGTCATCACCTGCTACTCCCGGCCCCACCGGGCCAGCCGCGGCGGGGCCGGGCGGCGCTGCCCAGACTCCTTCACCAGCCCCGGGGGTTGCCATCCCCGGGTCCTCCCCCGCGAGGCCGGTGGCACCTTCTACCGCCACCACTCTCCTCCCAACAGCACTGATAGGAATGGCCCTTTCCCTTCTCCTGGCTGTCCTCCTGTACCTGTGGTGGCGAAGCTGGTCGGCGAGGGGGGATGAAGGAGAGCTCTACACCAAGCTGTGCCGTCTGGCCACCTGGGGCCGCCTGCGCCCCCAGCCCTGGCTGACCCCACTGGAATACGGCAATCGTCTCTCTGCCGCCTTGCCTTCCCAGGGCAATGCCATACACCTCATTGTAGACACCTACGGGCGGTGGCTGTACGGGAAAAGAGGGGGCAGCGAGGAAGCCCGCCAACAACTTCGGGGTGCCTGGCTATCCCTGCGGGGAGAGCTACTCAAGCGAATTTTCCGCCCCTGGTAGCCCCTTTTTCCCCCTGGTACTAGCCCAAAAGTCAGGGCTCACTTTTTCCCTCGGCTATCGTTTAATTGGGTAGAGATGAAAAGCCTCTTCACCCGTGTCGGTCCCTTTCTCACCCATTATCTAGTGGCCGGAGAAGGCCCGCCGGTGGTCCTGCTCCACGGCGCGGGCGGTGACTCCCGGCAGTGGCTCCCCAACCTGGAAGCTCTGGCCCGTCAACACTTGGTCTATGCCCCCGACATTCCCGGGTTCGGTTCCAGCCGACCCCTCCTGGATAGCTATGGTCTCCCTTCTCTGGCTTCCTTTGTGAGTGGCTTCCTGGAGGCCCTGGAGCTGGGTAAAGTGGCCCTGGTGGGGCACTCCCTGGGTGGTGGAACGGCCCTGAGCCTGGCCCTGGAATCCCCCCAACAGGTGGAAAAGCTGGTGCTGGTGAATAGCCTGGGGCTGGGGGAGGATATAGCCCTCTGGGTCAGGCTTCTCTGTGCGCCCACCATTCCCCGGGCCCTGTCCCGGCTGGCCCGGGCCCTCATACGGGGAGGGCTATCCCTCTTGTCCATCTCCCTTCATGATGCCCCGCATAACCTGGGCAGGCATATCGCTGGCCTGAGAGGGCAGAGGACGGTGTGGAGGCACCGTTTAAGGGAGCTCATGGTGCCCACCCTCGTTGTCTGGGGGAAGCGGGACCTCTATCTCCCCGTGGCCCATGCCTATGCCGCCTCGCAGCTAATCCCCAACTGCCGGCTATACATCTGGGACAACTGCGGCCACTCCCCCTACCGGGACGGGCGGTTTAACCCCATCCTGCTGGACTTTCTTCGGGACAAGCCCCTTCCTTGACAGGCCCCCAGACCCCTTGTTAACATACGATTGAGGCCGTGCTAGACGGGGAACTAGCGGTGCCCTGAACCCGCAATCCGCTATAGCGGGGTGGAATCCCCCCCAGAGGGCCTGCACCCTTTGGAGGGCATCCCGCCCGGGGTGTTGAAGGTTGGGTCCTGCGCAACGGAGGGCTATTGAACCCCGTCAGGTCCGGAAGGAAGCAGCGGCAAATAGTCTACTCCGGGTGCCGCAGGGGTGCCTGGCTGGAGCCCAGGGCAGGAGGGGCTCCCCTGGGGTGGGGAACGAAGGGGGGTGCACGGCCTCCTTGGAGGACCAATAGAGAAAAGGGACAAGGGCGGGATGGTGCTGAAATTGAAGGCTTAGACCGGGCGACGGCCAGAAGGCTCCTTGCCCGGTTTGGCTTTCGCCCCCGCAAGAAACTGGGCCAGCACTTCCTGGTAGACGAGGGAGTGCTGGGGAAGATACTCCAGGCAGCCCAACTGGACCCCCAGGACACGGTCATTGAGGTGGGACCGGGCCTGGGGGTCCTCACCCGGGCCCTGGCCGAAAGGGCAGGACGGGTCATCGCGGTAGAGCTGGACCGGGGCATGGCAGAGAAGCTGCGCCAGTCCATGCCCCAGGCGGAGGTGGTAGAAGGGGACATTCTTTCCCTCTCCCCCCTCCAACTGCTCGGACACCCTACCCCCTACAAGGTGGTAGCCAACATCCCCTATTACATCACCTCCCCCGTCCTCCGCCACTTCCTGGAGGCCGAACTCTCGCCCCGGCTGATGGTGGTGATGGTGCAGTGGGAGGTTGGCAATGCCATCGTGGCCGGGCCAGGTGAAATGAGCCTGCTGTCGGTAAGCGTGCAGTTCTACTGCCAGCCCAAGCTGCTGGCCAGGGTCTCCCCCTTCAGCTTCTACCCCCCTCCCCAGGTCGAATCGGCCCTGCTTAGCCTGGAGGTCTACGACCATCCCCCGGTGGCGGTGAGAGAACCGGAGGGGTTTTTCAACCTGGTGGGGGCGGGCTTCACCGCCCCCCGAAAGCAGCTCCACAACTCCCTGGCCCAGGGGCTGGGAATCACCCCTGAAGAAGCCACCCCCCTCCTGGAGAAGGCAGGGATAGACCCTAAACGGCGGGCCCAGACCCTGAGCCTGGAAGAGTGGGCCCATCTTTACCAGAGATTTTTGGATGCTCAGATTAAAGGCCCCGGCCAAGGTTAATCTCACCCTGGAGGTGCTGGGGAGAAGGCCTGATGGTTACCACGAGATTAGGAGTATAATTCAGGCTATTGGGCTCTATGATGTCCTCACCCTGGAACCAGCACCAGGGCTGGAAGTAGAGCCGGAGATGATAGCAGACGAGGAGAATATAGTCATAAGAGCGGCCCGGCTACTGAAGGAGGCCACAGGCACACCCCTGGGGGCCCGGTTGCGTCTCAAGAAGAGCACACCGGCCCGCATGGGCCTGGGGGGCCACAGCAGTGATGCCGCGGCCACTCTAATGGGCCTGAACCAGCTCTGGGGACTGGGCCTCTCTCGGGAAGGGCTTCTCCCCCTGGCCCAGCTCCTCGGCTCCGACGTGCCCTTTTTTCTTTACAGGGGGACAGGCCTGGTGGAGGGGAGGGGGGAAAGTGTGACCCCCCTCCCCTCCCCTACCCTCAAGAGGGTGGTCCTCCTTTGCCCCTCCCTCCCCACTCCCCCTGAGAAGACCCGCCGCCTCTACCAGGCCCTCACACCTGACGCCTTTACCCAGGGCCAGTACACCTTCAGGGCCAGGCAGGCCCTCCTGGAGGGGGATAGGCTGGAGCCCTTCAACGCCTTTGAGATGGTGGCCTTTTCCTTTTTTCCAGGCCTGGAGGACTACCGGCAGAGATTCCTGGCCTCAGGGGCGGCCAGGGTGCATCTGGCGGGGTCCGGCCCCGCCCTTTTCACCCTCACACATGACAGGGCCCAGGCCAGGAGAATATACGATTCCCTGAGAGGTGAGGGCTTGGAGGCATATCTGGTATCTGCTCTACGGGGGGAAATTGGCCAACCGGTTTGACCGCTTCACCTCCTCCCTCCCTGTGACTCTGCCAAAGGGGCGGGCCCTGGTCATCCGCGCCATCCTGCTCCTTGCCGCCTACGGTATCTTCGCTGGCCTTCTGTGGGCCCTCTTCCGCTATTTTTCGGACTATCTCCAGGAGCCAACGAAGGGCTTTGCCCTCTATGCCTATGGTGGCGTTTTTCTTCTCACTATGCTCACCAGTGCCGCGGTCATCATCCCCGCCTTTTCTGCTCTGCCTCTGGCCATAGCCGTGGCGGCCACGTTTGACCCCGTCTGGGTGGGGCTCGCCATGGCCCTGGGCGGCACCATTGGGGAAACGACCGCCTGGATGGTGGGCTACCTGGGCGGGGGGCCGGTGGCCCGGGCCCAGCCCCCGGGGTATGTCAGGGCAGAGAGATGGATGCGCCGCCACGGGGTCTGGGCTGTGCTGCTGGTGTCCATGTTCCCCCTTATGATCTACGACCTGATTGGGATAGCGGCGGGGGTGCTGCGCCTTCCCCTGTGGAAATTCTGGCTTTTCACCTTTGCCGGGAGGTTTCCCCGTGCCCTAGCGGAGGTATACGGCTTAGGCAAGATAATCCAGTGGATATCCAGCCTTTTTAACTAGGAGGTCCCGTTGGAACTCATCGGCTGGCTAGGCTTTGGGTTCATCCAGCTCTTTTACATCCCACAGATTGTCCGCACGGTGCGCACGAGAGACGTGAAGGGGCTTTCCCTTTTCTCCTGGGCGGTGCTGTGTCTGGGCCTGCTTGCCTCCCTGGTCTACAGTGTGTGGCGGAACGACCCGGTATTCATGGCGAGCAACGCCATGGGCCTCCTCCAGAGAAGCTTTCAGCTGGGCCTCATCTGGCGCTACCGGAGCTAAGCCAGCGGAGCACCAGCTCCTCCTCCCCCGCCCGGTCCTTCACCTTACCATCCAGCCGCGCCTCCAGGAGCCGCCTCAGATACTCACCCAGCTTCGGCCCCGCCTTCACCCCCATCAACAGGAGGTCATCACCCCCCAGGGAGCACTTGACATAACGCCACTCCTCCCAGAAGAGGCGGGCCCTTCTTCTTATCCCGGCCTCTGGCGAGGCCAGGGCCAGGGCCTGGACGGCGGGGCCGGAGTATCCTGCCAGCAGGCGACAGACCTGGTGGGTGTCCAGGCGGCGCGGGGTCAGGGCCTTTTCCTGTTCTTTGAGGGCCTGGATATCCTCTATGGCCCTGGCCTGGGCCCTGGGGAAATGGAGGCGGGAGAGGAAGGCCCTGGCCTCCCCGGGGGCCATACGGTAGGCCAGGAGGGCTAGATAGACCTCGGGGGAGGCCCAGCCCTGCCTCCGGGCCAGGGAGAACTTCCTCCCCAGCCAGCCGTCCCCCTTCAGGCCCGGGGAGATTTCCCCCAGGATGCCCAGCCTTCCCGCCAGGGCCAGGGCCCCCTCCGGCATATCCTCCTCCAGGATAAGGACCAGCTCCCGCCTCAGCCGCTCCCCGCTGATAGTTTCCAGATAGCCCTTGTCCCGGAGGATGAACCTGCGGGTCCTGGCCTCCATGCGGAAGTCAAAGCGGGCGGCGTATTTGACAGCCCGGAGGATGCGTGTGGCGTCGTCCTGGAAGCTCCTCTCATGGAGGACGCGGATGAGGCCCTTATCCAGGTCCTGCCTCCCCCCAAAGGGGTCCACCAACCCCCCCAGGCTAGGCGGGGAGAGGTCCACCGCCAGGGCATTGATGGCGAAGTCCCGGCGGAAGAGGTCGTCCTGGAGGGTCCCCGGCCCCACCCGGGGGAGGGCCCCGGGGCGAGGATAGCTCTCCCTCCGCGCCGAGGCCAGGTCCAGGCTCCACCCCTCCCCCACAAGTTTGGCCGTGCCAAAGGTGGGAAAACGGCGGAGCCGGCCCTGCCAACCCAGGTCGGGGAGGAGGGCCAGGGCATCCCCCTCCACCACCAAGTCCAGGTCCAGGCTGGGCCTCCCCAGAAGGAGGTCCCGGACCGCACCCCCCACCAGGTAGAGCCTCAGGCCCTTACTCCAGGCCCTCTCTCCTGCCCCCCTCACCAGCCCCCAGAGGGCATGGGGCCACGCCTTTTCCAGCGCTTCGGCCAGGTTCATCCCTGGGATTATATCACCTTGACAAGGCCGAAAGACCACCCTATGCTTTCACGATGGCCATCTTCTCCCGGAGAAAGCAGACCCCCCAGGAGAAGGCCCTGGGGGTTAAGTTCAAGAACCCTTCCCTCCTGGAGGAGGCCCTGACCCACACCTCTTTCTGCCATGAGAACCCCGGCTCCGTCTCCAATGAGCGACTGGAGTTCCTCGGAGATGCTGTCCTGGGGCTGGTCGTGGCCCAAGAGCTCTTCCACCTGAAGCGAGGCCTCTCCGAGGGGGAGATGACTCAGCTCCGAGCTGGCCTGGTCTCCGGGGAGGCCCTGGGGAAACTGGGTTCCTCCCTGGGCCTGGGGGACCACCTCCGGCTGGGGAAGGGGGAGGAGGGGTCAAACGGAAGGAAAAGGCCCTCAAACTTGGCCCGGGCCGTGGAGGCCCTGATGGGGGCCATCTACATGGACAAGGGCCTGGAAGAGGTGCGCTCCTTCATGGACAGGGCCTTTAAGGAAGAGTGGGAGCGGGTGCTGGGAGGGGAGGCCCTGGACTACAAGTCCCGCCTCCAGGAGCTCCTCCAGGCCCGGGGCGAACCCCTACCCCGCTACCACCTCCTGGAACAGGCCGGGCCCGGCCATGCCCGCCGCTTCACCATAGAGGTCAAGGTGGGGAGGAAGACCCTGGGCCGGGGCCAGGGCAAAAGCAAGAAAGGGGCGGAGCAGACCGCCGCCCGCTCCGCCCTGGAAAGACTGGAGAAATAAGGGGGGGCCGCCCGCCACAGGCGTGCGGCCCCACCGGTGCCCCGACCAGATTGCTCTACTTCTTGTGTATCACGATTTGCCCGCCGCCGATAACGGTGGTTGGGTCGGCATCATCCAGTGCGTCCATATGGTTGTCGTAGACGACGTTGTCCGCCGCGTCCTTATCCCAGATCTTGATGCGGAACTTGTCGGGGGTGCCATCAATCGCAGATAGCATAAAGCCGAAGCTGCCAGCGCCGTTGATGGTGCCAGTACCTTTGTACATCGCCTTATTCCCGGCAATCACCAGCCAGTCGTAGGCGCTAGAATGGAAGTTCAGGTCCGCAACCTGGAAGTTGAACTCGGTGTTTCCGGTCGGGACTTTTGCGCCCTTCTTGTACATGGAAACGAAGCCGAAGGTAGCCTTCCCCTCTAGGTCAGGATTGGCAGTGTAGGCTCCTGGGGGTGACATTATCCAGCCGCCGCCGGTTACCATACCCCCCTGTCCTATCCAGGGGTCATATCGCACGTACTCAGAGACATTACCACCCAGCCCACCTGGATTTTCCTGGTTTAAGCCGTCTGTATCCAATATGTCCAACGGCCCGGTGATATCGCCCCACCAGTTGAGGGTGGCATCAAGTACACTTGTCCCTTCGTTGACCAAACCAAGGCCATTGTTCACGAATTCGTTAAAGTGGGCATTCCCACCACTGGCCACACCGCCATTCCACGAGCGTTCACGGATGCTCCAATCAACTCCAGTTATGGTATTTCCGATCATCTCTGTGTTGGTAATAAGCCCTATCAACTGGATACCGGCGCTTTGCGTAGCCGCAGCCGAGCCTGGTCCGGTTATGGTGTTTCCGGCAATCACCGCACCGATGATATCTCCATTGCTTCCACTGCCCGTTGCATTCCAAAGGCCAATTCCTCGGCGATATGGCTTGAGGTTATATATCGTGTTGTCGGTGATTTGCACGTTCGTGAATTGACCCATTCCACCAGGAGGAGTATACGAGCCTGCGAATGAAATCCCGGTCCCCCGGGTGGCGTTGGTACCGTCGGACCCGGCACCCATGTCAATGGTATTATGGCTAACCTTCTGCAATGTTGCAATAGCTGTGCCACCGTAGTTCATATTGAAGTATGCATCACTGGCGGTAAGTTGACTTGTCCGGTCAAAGGTGTTGTAGCTAACATCTGTTGGACCATAATGGCGTTCCAGCAAGATGGTGTTATCACCGCAGTTCCCGAGCTCGTTATAGGTAAAGACTAGTGAAGCATTGCTTCCATAGCCAGCGATGAGGCCGAAATTGTCACCCGTGTTAGCTGGTCCAAAGCCTTCGATTTTGTTGTGAGAGATGGTAACTGTTCCGGTCGACAACGATTTCTCGTAGATGCCATTCGTGCTCGTTCCAGTCTTCACCGTAAAGCCGTCAAAGAGAACGTCCCCGGAAGCATTGGTGATACTGACTACATTCCCCACAGCGGCAGAGCCACTTGCATCGATGATACTTGAACCTACACCCGCACCTTGAACCGCTACACCCTTGTTAATTGAAATCAGTTCGGGGTAAGTGCCTGCTGCCACAACGATAGTGTCGCCATCGAAGGCAGCATTAATAGCCGCCTGAATAGTGAGATAGTCACCCGGAACGCTTATGGTCGCTGCCACCGCCGGCACTGCCGTCACCAAGCTGAAGCTCAGCACCAGCGCTAGGGCGAACAAGACATTGAAGACTTTCCTTTTCACCTATTTCCTCCTTAAATTAGGTTTTCACTCCCGTCCCAACCTTCACCGCAGTTCCTTTACTGCCGTCACCACCTCCTTCCGGCAAACAAAAAACCGGCCTTTTCCAGCGGGACCCCTGATGTCCCGCCCGCATGTGACTCTAGTCACAATCGCAGGAGGTAAACTCCTGGTAAAGGCCGGTAAAGGTTTGGTTAAGCTCTGGCCCAACTAGACCACAAAAAGGGCTATTTGTCAACCTCACAAAACCTCCAAATTCTCCTATTTCCTTTTCTCCATCCAGGCTGGAAAACGCTTTCACTATTTCTTTACAGCTTCTCCACGGGTCCTCCACAGCTTTCTACCCCTTCCTTAACCGGGGCGTGGCAGAATAGGGTTGTGATAAGGGAAAGGATGCCCCTGCCCAGGCTGCTCACGGTGAAGGAAGCCGCGGAGCTGCTCCATGTGCATGTCAACACGGTGAGGAACTGGAGCAACAACGGCCTGCTCCCTGCCTACCGGGTGGGGAAACGGGCGGACCGCCGATTCCTCCGCGGGGACGTCCTGAAGCTCCTCCGAAAATCCAGCCACAGATAGATAACGCCCTGCCCCCCACCCGCCGGGACCTGAGCGGCCTGGCAACCCTGACCCCTTTCTGACTTTCTCTAACCCCGTTCCTGTTGAGCCCGTTCCAGCCCATGCCTGGCCCATGCCTGATTGAGGCGTGTACGCCTGGGTGCTATAATCCAGGCGAAGGGGCCCTGAGAGCATTGATGCCTGAGACCCCTCTTTGAAGGAGGCGTAAGTCTTGGACGAGCTCAAGGTCTTTACCGGCAATGCCCACCCCGCCCTGGCTAGGGGTATCTGTGACTACCTGGGTATCCCCCTGGGCCAGGCCGAGGTCTTTGAGTTCTCCAACGAGAATATCTTCGTCCGCATCCTGGAAAATGTCCGCGCCAGGGACATCTTTGTCCTCCAGCCCCTCTCCCGCCCGGTGAACAAGAGCATTATGGAGCTCCTCATCATGATAGACGCCTTCAAGAGGGCCTCGGCGGGGCGGGTAACGGCGGTGGTCCCCTATTACGCCTACGGCCGGACCGACAAAAAGGACCAACCGCGGGTGCCCATCACGGCACGGCTCCTGGCCGACCTCCTCACCGTGGCCGGGGCCAGCCGCATCCTCACTGTGGACCTCCATGCCGCCCAGATACAGGGCTTCTTCAACATACCCGTGGACGAGCTTACTGCCATGTCTATCCTCGCCCAGCATTTCCGGGAGAAGGAGCTCCAGGACCTGGTGGTTGTGGCCACCGATGTAGGCATCTCCAAGCGGGCCCGGGACTTCGCCCATCTCCTGAAGGCCCCCCTGGCCATCATTGAAAAGCGCCGCGCCGGAAATGATGACAAGGCCGAGACCCTTAATGTCATCGGTGACGTGGGGGGGATGAGGGCCCTCACCTTTGACGACGAGATAGATACCGCCGGCTCACTGGTGGGGGCAGTGGAGGCCCTGACACAGGCAGGGGCCAGAGAGGTATATGCCGCTGCCACCCACCCCATCTTCTCCAGCCCCGCCATCCAGCGCATAAAGAAATGTCCGGTAAAAGAGGTGGTGGTCACCGATTCCGTGCCTGTCCCTGAAGAAAAGCGCACGGAGAAGGTCACCGTCCTCCCCATCGCCCCCCTCCTGGGGGAGGCCATATCCCGCATCCACACCGGCCGGTCGGTGGGGGAGATGTTCCAGTAGATGTTCAAGTGGCTGGGTAGCCTCACTGACTCCAACGAGAGGGAGCTGAAGAAGCTATCCCCCCTGGTCCAGGCAACCAACTCCCTGGAGCCCCAGTTTGAGCGCCTCCCCAATGCCGAACTCCGGGAGAAGACCGAGGAGCTGAAGAAACGCCTGGCCGATGGCGAGGGCCTGGAGGAAATCCTCCCCGAGGCCTTTGCGGCGGTGAGGGAGGCAGCCAAAAGGGCCCTGGGCCAGAGACACTTTGATGTCCAGCTCATGGGGGGCATCGTCCTCCACCAGGGCAAGAATGCCGAGATGAAGACCGGCGAGGGCAAGACCCTGGTGGCCACCCTCCCCCTCTATCTCAATGCCCTGACAGGCAAGGGCTGTCACTTGGTGACCTTGAACGACTATCTGGCCCGGCGAGACCCCGTGTGGATGGGGGCCATCTTTCATCTTCTGGGGGTATCGGTCGCCAGCATTGTCCACGAGGCCGCCTACATCTACGACCCCGCCTACTCCGCCTCCGACCCCCGCTGGAACGGCCTCCGCCCCATCTCCCGCCGGGAGGCCTACCTGGCGGACATAACCTACGGCACCAACCACGAGTTCGGCTTTGATTACCTCCGGGACAATATGGCCCGGGACCTCTCCCAGACCGTCCAGCGCCCCCTCTACTATGCCATCGTGGACGAGGTGGACAACATCCTGATAGACGAGGCCCGCACCCCCCTCATCATCAGCGGCCCCAGCCCCGAGCCCACCCAGAGATACTACGCCTTCTCCCGCATCGTCTCCCGGCTCAAGCCCGGGGAGGACTTCCAGGTTGATGAGAAGCTGAGGGCAGTGACCCTCACCGACCTGGGCATCTCCCGGGTGGAGAAGGCCCTCAAGGAACTGGGGGAGTTAAAGGCGGCGGGGCTCTATGACGCCGCCAACTACTACCTCAGCTACTACCTGGAATCCGCTCTCAAGGCTATGGTCCTCTTCCGCCGCGACCGGGACTACGTGGTCAAGGACGGCCAGGTTATCATAGTGGACGAGTTCACCGGCCGGCTGATGTATGGACGGAGGTACTCCGAGGGCCTCCACCAGGCCATTGAGGCCAAGGAAGGCGTGAAGGTCCAGCAGGAAACGGTGACCTACGCCACCATCACCCTCCAGAACTATTTCCGCATGTATCAGAAGCTGGCCGGGATGACGGGCACCGCCGTCACCGAGGCCGAGGAGTTCCACAAAATATATAAACTGGAGGTGCTGGTCATCCCCACCCACAAGGACATGGTCCGGGTGGACCACCCCGACCGGGTATATAAGACCGAAGAGGGCAAGTTCCGCGCCGCAGCCAGGGAGATAGAGGAGCTCTATAAAAAGGGCCAGCCCGTCCTTGTGGGCACCACCTCCATTGAGAAGAACGAGAAACTGAGCGAGATGCTCGGGTTAAGGGGCATTCCCCACCAGGTGCTCAATGCCAAGCACCACGAGAAAGAAGCGGCCATCATCGCCCAGGCGGGAAGGCTGGGGGCGGTGACCGTGGCCACCAACATGGCCGGGCGGGGCGTGGACATCCTCCTGGGCGGCAACCCCGATGGCCTGGCCCTGGAGGAGATGAGGCGGCGCAGCCTAGACCCTCTGGCCCAGCCGGAAGAATACAAGGAGGCCCTGGCCAGCCTCCAGAAGCAGTGTGCCCAGGAGAGGGAGAAGGTGGTGGACCTGGGGGGCCTCTTCATCCTGGGCACCGAGAGGCACGAGGCCCGCCGGATTGATAACCAGCTCCGGGGCCGCTCCGGCCGGCAGGGGGACCCGGGGGCATCCCGCTTCTATATCTCCCTGGAGGACGAGCTTGTCCGGAACTTCGGCGGCGACCGGGTAAAGAGTGTCATGGACTGGGCCGGCCTGGACGAGGAGACCCCCATTGAGCACTCCATGGTATCCAACGCCATTAAGAACGCCCAGATAAAGGTGGAGGCCATCAACTTTGACATCAGAAAGCACCTGGTGGAATACGATGATGTCCTCAACAAGCACCGGGAAGTAATCTACGGCAAAAGGCGGAAGACCCTTTCCGGGACCGACCTGCGCCCCAACATCCTGGAGGCGCTAAGAGAAGAGATAGCCGCCGCGATAGACGCCTCGGCTGACGAGCATGGGGCCCTGGACGCCGAGAAGCTCCAGGCGGAGCTCCTCACCTTCCTCCCTCTCCCCCCCACCCTCAGCCTGGACGGGAACAAGCCCAGAAAAGAGCTTGAGGAGGAGCTGGTGGGGCTGGCTGAGAAGCTCTACCAGGAGAAAGAAGAGAAGACGGGCCCTGAGGACATGCGGCTTCTGGAGCGGCTGGTGACGCTCGGGACCATGGACAAGCTCTGGGTGGAGCACCTGACACTGATGGAGAACATGCGCCACGGCATCGGCCTCCGGGCCTATGGCCAGGCCGACCCGCTGGTGGCCTACAAGAGGGAGGGCCATAACCTGTTCCAGAGCCTCCTCTCCGCTACAAAGTATGATGTGGTCCGTACCATCTACAAGGCAGGCATCGTCAGGCAGGCACCGCAACCGCGAGAGCCGGTAGGAGTGCCCTCAGGGCACAAGACAGGCCGCAACGACCCCTGCCCCTGCGGCTCCGGCAAAAAATACAAGAAATGCCACGGGAAATAGACCGGACCAGTGAAAAACACTGCCATTGCCAAGGTCTTTTATGACATCGGGGACCTGCTGGAGATGAAGGGGGAGAACCCCTTCAAGATAAGGGCCTACCAGAGGGCGGCCCGGGCCATCGAGCACCTGGCCCGGCGGGGCTGGTGCCAGGCCGGGGATATCATCAACACCTGGCCCCTGGAAAAGGTCAGGGCCTTCTTCAAGAGAGAAAAGGGATGAAGCGGGCCAGGAAAGCCCACCCCACAGGGGGCCATCAGGAAATCATCAAAGAGCTCAAAGAGGAGGTCGGCGGGGGAAAGCACTGGTTCACGGCCCTGCTGGAGGCCATGGGCCGCTGGAAGGAGCCCGAGGAGATGTACCGTGGCAGGACCTTCCGCTATCTCATCGGGGGCGAGGCCTTTGACTGGCTCCTCCTGGCAGAAAGGCTCAGCTATGGGATAGCGCGGGACATACCCCAGAAAGAGCTTGAAGACCTCCTCTTCCGCGGGCGGCCTCCCCTGGGTCTCAGCCGGGAGGAGTTTCGCCGGCTCCTGGGCCCGGCCAAGTATAAGGCCTATCTCAACTACTTCTACGGCATTACCGTGGAGGAGGCCCTCCAGCAGGCGGTGGCGGAAGAGGTGAGAAAGGAGCGGCTGGGGTGGTGCTGCAACGACGACGAGATGGGGGAGGAGGCCTTCTGCCGCATATACGATATCCCCCGGGAAGAGCTCTGGCAGCGCTTCCGGCGGGAAAAGAAACTACCCCGAAAGCACTCTCTGAGACTCAGAGACCAGAAGGAGTTCACCTACTGGCTTTTCCGCTACCGGGTAGCCCACAGCGACCAGGCCCGGGTGGCCAGCGATACCAAGAAGGGCCTGGACTCCCTCCTCCGCCTCTCCACCCCCCTCCACCCCTGGGAGGCCGCCGGACTCTGACTCACTTCACCCCTTGACGTTTCCTCAACTGGAAGACATACTTAGGCACGATACGAGCCATCGCCTTCTCTCCCAATGGCGTAAGGGAGGAGGACAAATGAGCAGGTTCACAATACTGGCCCTGTCCGTACTGGTGGTGCTTATTACTCTGCCTACGGCGGCCCTCGCCCAGCCCATGGTGCACCGTTTCTATGGCACCTCGACGCTGGAGGGGATACCGCCCCCTATCGGGTCGGCGGTGTTCGGGACGGTCGCTGGGTACACGTACATCACTAATACCATCGATGCCTCAGGCATCTACGTCCTGGACATCGACCAGCCCTTGGGCCGGACCTACTCCGGCATGACCGTGACCTTCCGCGTGAGGGGCTACGACGCAACGCAGACGGCCACATGGACGGCCGGGGGGGTTACCAATCTCAATCTGACTGCCCTCTCAGCGACAACGCCGGCCATTGCCCTGGCGAGCATTGCCGGGAAGTATCGTTATGCTTGGGGTTTTGACGGCCGCACCCAGACTTGGAAGCTCTACGACCCGCTCAACCCTGCCTTGAGCGACCTGACCGTGCTGGAGAGGGGGAAGGGCTACTGGATTCTTGCCAATGAGAATGGGACGCTTATCTACAGTGGGAACAGCTACCCCATATGGAAGGGGTGGAATCTCATCGGCTGGCTGGGCTGAGAAGAAGCTCGGGTCTGAAAGATAACCCTTGTATGTGCTACCCCAGCCTGGAAACCTCCTCCCCCAGCCGTTGGAGCCTGTCGGTGAGGAGGGCGTGTCTGCTTCTTTCCGCCTCCACCACCTCCCGGGGGGCCCGGGAGACGAAGTTCTCGTCCCTTTGCCGGGCCTCCAGGCGGGTAAGCTCCTGGTGGGCCAGTTCCTTCTCTTTCTCCAAGCGCTGGCGTTCCCTCTCCAGGTCCAACCCCTCCAGGGGGAGGAGCACCTCCCCCGCCTTGACCACCAGGACAATCCCCCTGTCCCCGGCGGGCCGGGCCCCTTCATAGATGCTGAGGGGCCTCGCCCTCGCCAGGGCCTCTATGGCCGCGGCATGGGCAGAAAGGTTTGCCCTGTTTCCCCGGGAATAGAGCCGGGCCTCCAGAAATTTTTCCGGCTCAATCTTGCGCTCGGTCCTGGAGTGGCGGACGGAGCGGATGACCTCTATCACCGCCTCCATCTCCTCCTCCGCTTCGGGGTCAAAGGCTTTCTCATCGGCCCGGGGGAAAGGGGCCACCATGATACTTTCGGACCTTCCTGGCCCGGGCAATTTCTGCCAGATTTCCTCGGTGACGAAGGGCATGAAGGGGTGGAGCAGGCGGAGGGAGGTCTCCAGGACCTCCACCAGGGTGGGCAGGGGGTTCTCCCCCCGCTGGAGCCTCAGCTTGGAGAGCTCCACATACCAGTCGCAGTATTCCCCCCAGACAAAATCATGGACGAGGCTCTCCGCCTCACCGAAGAGATAGGCCTCCATCAACCTGTTGGCCTCGGCCACCACCCGGTTCAGGCGGCTCCTGAGCCAGCGCTCCTCCACATCCGGGGGTGAAGGTGGCAGGTTGCCATACTGCTCAAGGCTCCTCAGGACAAACCGGGCGGCGTTCCACAGCTTGTTGGCGAAGTTGCGCCCCGCCTCCAGCTTCTGCGGGGAGAGACGGAGGTCATTCCCCGGCCCCACCCCCATGGTGAGGGCAAAGCGCAGGGCATCGCACCCATAGCGGTCAATAAGCTCCAGGGGGTTGAGGACATTCCCCTTCACCTTGCTCATCTTCTGTCCCTTTTCGTCACGGATGAGGCCGTGGAGGTAAACGGTGCGGAAGGGCACCTCCCCCGTGTTCTCCAGCCCCATCACTATCATCCGCGCCACCCAGAAGAAGAGGATGTCATAGCCCGTCTCCATGACCGAGGTGGGGTAAAAGTAGCCGAAGTCCCTGGTGCGGCGGGGCCAGCCGAGAGTTGAATGGGGCCAGAGAGCGGAGGAGAACCAGGTGTCCAGCACATCGGGGTCCTGGACGATATCCTCTGAGCCGCATTTGCGGCACTCTTTCGGGTCCTTCATGGCAACCGTTATCCCCTGGCATTTCCCGCAGTACCAGACGGGGATGCGGTGGCCCCACCAGAGCTGGCGGCTGATGCACCAGTCCCTCAGGTTCTCCATCCAGTTAAGATAGACCTTGACGAAGTGCTCCGGGATGATGCGGATGCGCCCCTCATTCACTGCCTGGATGGCGGGCCGGGCCAGGGGCTCCATCTTGATAAACCACTGCTTTGAGGCCCAGGGCTCCACCACCGTCCCGCACCGGTAGCAGTGCCCTACGGCGTGGATATGCTCCTCCTCCTTGACATAAAGTTGTCGCTCTTTCAGGTATTCCAGGAGCCTTTTCCGGCATTCAAAGCGGTCCAGGCCGGCGAAGGGCCCGGCGTTCTGGTTCATGGTGCCGTCGGGGTTGAGGATGTTCACCAGTGGCAGGCCCTGGCGCTGGCTGATGTCAAAGTCCACGGGGTCGTGGGCGGGGGTGACCTTCACGGCCCCGGTGCCAAAGGCGGGGTCCACCACCCCGTCGGCAATGATGGGGATGACCCTCTCCACTGCCGGGAGAACGGCCTTCTTCCCCACCAGGGCATGAAAACGGGCATCCTCCGGGTTCACCGCCACGGCAGTATCCCCCAGGATGGTCTCGGGGCGGGTGGTGGCCACGGTGATATAGCCCTCTTCCCCTTCCAGGAGATAGCACACATACCACAGCTTGCCTTTTACCTCCTGGTGGTCCACCTCTAAATCCGAGAGGGCGGTCTGGCAGCGGGGGCACCAGTTGATAATCCTCTCCCCCCGGTAGATGAGGCCTTTTCTATGCAGGCGGACAAATGTGGTTCGGACGGCCAGGGAAGGGCCGGGGTCCATGGTGAAGCGCTCCCTGGCCCAGTCGCAGGAGGCCCCCAGCCTCTTGTGCTGTTCGGCGATTACCCGGCCATACTTCTCCATCCACAGCCACATCCGCTCCAGGAACTTCTCCCTGCCCAGGTCCCTTTTGGAGAGGCCCTCGCTGGCGAGCTGCTTCTCCACCACGAACTGGGCGGCGATGCCGGCGTGGTCCCGGCCGGGGAGCCACAGGGTGGATTCCCCCCGCATCCGGTGCCAGCGGACCATGATATCCTCCAGGGTGGCGGTGAGGGCATGGCCCAGGTGGAGCTCCCCGGTGACATTGGGCGGTGGCATGATAATAACAAAAGGCTCCCTTTGCGGGTCTATCCTGGGGGTGAAATACCCCCCCTCCATCCACGAGCGGTAGAGGCGCTCCTCTACCTGCTTGGGCTCATAGGCCTTGGGGAGTTCAGGCATCTAATTCACCATCCCCCTGGCCCCCTTCCTCAAGGAAGGGGGGAAAATAAGAATCTGGGGGACACCCCCAAACCCCCGCCAAAGGGGGCAACCCCCTTTGGAAACCCCGTAGCCGGGACGCCCAGCCAGAACCCCCAGAAATGCCCCGTCACCGTCCGTCATCCGAAGACGTCGTCCAGATTCTCTGCCTTGAGGAGCCTCTTCAGAACGGCGTACGCGGGGCTTTGAAGCTTCTTCACTTTGCCGCCAATCGCGGCTTTGATCGGGGCAATTTCCCTCGCCTTTTCAGCGAAGTTCACAACGAACTTGCCGCGTTCTTCAGGCCACGGTTCCACAGAGCGCACGGGAGCCCAGTGTGTTATAGCAGAGACGGGGGCAACGCGGTATACGGCAATGTACTTGATACTTGGGATCTTTCGCTCACTTACGCGAACAGCATACCATCTGTCTTCACCCAAGAACGTCTCCAGAAACCCTTCTTCCTGAGCAGGGACGACGATTGTGTCGAAAGGCGCAGGTGGACACTGCACGCGGGACGGCGTCACCAGCGGCTCAAACTGGTGGATGTGCGCAGGCGCCCCGGCCCCAGCCCGGCGGAACGTGCGGAATTCGACAACTTCAGGAGGAACAGAAAGCGACAAGTCCGCCAACGCGGGAGCCTCGCTGTCTATGATTACGGCAACCTTGGGTGGCTGGTCAAGTAGGTCGGAGAGCAATTTGAAGATCTCTCCCCCCTTCCTGCCTTGAAGGTCCGCCTTCACCTGTTCGTCGGCAACTATCTCGCCGTACAACTTCTTCTTGAGCTCGGCACGCGTTTCGAGTTTCCCCACGGCTGCAAGGAACTTCCCTATCTGTGGCTGAATATGACCATATACGTCGTGGGTGGAAAGCTCCACCTCCACCACCCACCACTGGTCGGGTTCGAATCTGATGGCGTAGCCATCCGGGATAGAAGCCACTGAGCTTCCGCTGATCTTCGACTTGATGTCGAAATACAGCGAGCCTTCGCCAAAGATGTCCTCGTGGTGCTCCTTGACCACCTCCTCAAGGGCCTCCTCGTCCGGAGGGATCCACTCCTCGTATTTCACCCCGTCCATGAGCAACATCATCCGCCACCTCCTAGAAGCCCCGCCACCTTGTCCAGAACCCGGTGGGCTATGTCCGGCTTGGGTAACGGCGGGAGCTTTTGGGCTTTGCCGGACTTGTCTATGAGCACCGCCTGGCTCTGGTCCTGGGCAAGGGCTGAAATATCGTTGGCCACCACCAGGTCCAGGCCCTTCTCCTTGAGCTTCTTCCTGGCGTTGGGCACCAGGTCCTCGGTCTCCAGGGCAAAGCCCACCCTCAGGAAGTCGCCCTTCACTTCTGCCAGGATGTCACGGGTGCGCTCCAGCTCCAAAGAGATAACAGGAGCCTGGCCCCTCTTGAGCTTCTGCCCGGCGTATTTCTTCGGCCGGTAGTCGGCCACGGCGGCGGCCATGAGGAGCACCTGGGCACCTTTGACCGCCTTTGCCACCGCATCTTTCATCTCCTGGGCGGTATTCACCGGCACAAACTCCACCCCCACGGGCGGGGCGATTGCTGTAGGGGCGGAGACCAGGACCACCTGGGCCCCCCGGTCCCGGGCGGCCTCGGCCAGGGCATAGCCCATCTTCCCGGAAGACCTATTGCTGAGCACCCTTACCGGGTCCAGTGGCTCCTGGGTCCCCCCGGCGGTGACCACAATTTTCTTGCCCGCCAGGTCTCCACCCCTCCCCAGCACCCATCTGAGGGTGCCGATTATCTTCTCGGGCTCCTCCATCCGGCCCCACCCTTCCTTCCCCGAGGCCAGGTGGCCATAGGCGGGGCCGACGATGACCAGGCCCCTCTCCTGGAGCTTTTTCAGGTTCTCCTGGGTGGCGGGGGCCTGGAACATCCCCTCGTCCATGGCGGGGGCGATGACCACCGGGGCCCTGGTGGACAGGACGGTGAGGCAGACCATGTCATCGGCCAGGCCCGAGGCAATCCTGGCGACGTTGTTGGCGGTGGCCGGGGCCACCACCACGGCATCGGCCAGGTCCGCCAGGGCCACATGCTGGATGCTGAACTCGCCCTGCTCAAAGATATCGGTGGTAACGGGCTGGCCGGTGAGGGCCTCAAAGGTGAGAGGTGAGACAAACTCCTGGGCCGAGGGGGTCATCACCACATAGACTTCAGCTCCGGCCTGGACCAGCTTTGAAGCCAGGTCGGCGGCCTTGTAGGCGGCGATGCCGCCGGTAACCCCCAGGACGAGCTTCTTCCCCTCAAGCGCCTTCATTTTTTCCTCTCCCGGTTCATATCATATATCATCCTCAGGCCGATAAGGGTGAGGTCGGGGTTGACCATCTCAATGACCGGGGTCTCCCGGGCGATAATCTCCGCATAGCCCCCGGTGGCGACGGTCCTGGCCTCCCCCCCCAGCTCCTGGCGTATTCTGGCCACGATGCCCTCCACCAGGCCGATATAGCCGAAGATGATACCCGACTGCATGGCCGAGACGGTGTTCCGGCCGATGGCGTTTTTGGGCCTGGTAAGCTCCACCTGGGGCAGCTTGGCGGTGCGCAGAAAGAGGGCCTCGGCGGCGATGTCAATGCCCGGGGCGATGGCGCCGCCCAGGTAGTCCCCCTCGCGGGAGACAGCATCAAACGTGGTGGCGGTGCCGAAATCAATGACGATTACCGGGCCGCCGTACAGCCGCTGGGCGGCGGCGGCGTTCACCACCCGGTCCGCCCCCACCTCCCGGGGGTTTTCGGTGGCGAGCTTCACCCCCGTCTTCACCCCCACCCCCACCACCAGGGGGGTTATGCCGAAGTAGCGCTCCAGGAGGCTGATAAAGGTAACCTCCAGAGAGGGCACAACTGAGCAGATGACCGCCTCCCGGACCGAGGCGACGGCGATGTGCTCCAGGGGCAGGAGGTTGAGGAGGACCGAGGCATACTCGTCGGGCATGCGGTGGACCCCGGAGGCGATGCGCCAGGTGGCTTTGAGCTTTTCCCCGTCAAAGACCCCCACGGTTACATTGGTATTGCCGATATCCAGGGCCAGGAGCAGCCCTTTCTCCTTAGCCATGCTCCCCTTTCAACTTCTTTATCCCTCTGGGCAGCAGGGGCAGGAGGTCCGAGGCCACGACCCCTGCCTCACCCAACTCCTCCCTGGCCAGCTCCCCCGCCAGGCCGTGGAGATAGACCCCCAGGGAGGCGGCGTCAAAGGGGGAAAGGCCCTGGGCCAGGAGCCCGGCGATGGCCCCGGCCAGCACGTCCCCAGTCCCCGCCGAGGCCAGGGTGGGGTTGGCAAAGGGGGAAAGGCGGACCTCACCCCCGGGCGAGGCTATCACGGTAAAGGCCCCCTTCAGCACCAGCACCTTGCCCCACCTCCCGGCAAACCGCCGGGCCACCTCCAGGCGGTCCCCCTGGATTTCATTCACGGCAAGGCCCGTCAGGCGGGCCATCTCACCGGGGTGGGGGGTAAGGACAGCAGCCTCGGGCAGCCTCTCCCACCAGCCCTCCCTCCCCGCCAGGTGGTTCAGGCCGTCGGCATCCAGTACAAGGGGCTTCTTCAGGCCCGACCCCAGGAAGGCCTCCATGAAACGGGACACCACCGGGGCCCGGCCTATCCCACATCCCAAGAGGAGGACATCGTAGCCCGGCACCTTCTCCGCCAGTGACTGCCATGCCCTGAGGCTGAGGAACCCCCCATCATCGGGGAGGGGGAGGTGGGTGGCCTCGGTGAGCCCGGAGGCGAAGATGGGGTAGAGGCTGCGGGGGGCGGCCAGGGCGACCAGCCCCGCCCCCACCCGGTAGGCCCCCAGGCAGGCAAGACAGGCTGCCCCGATGTAGTTCTCCGACCCCGCCGCCACCAGCACCCGGCCAAAGGTCCCCTTGTTGGCCTCGGCTGGCCGCGCGGGTAGAAGGCGGGCTGCCCATTCCGGGGTGAGGAGCCCGGTGGCGATATCTGCGGCTGCCTCCTGAGGGAGGCCCAGGTCCACAAAGGCTATCTTCCCCGTGTGGCTGGCCCCCGGGAAGGCGTAGAGGCCCCGTTTGGGGTAGCCCACGGTTATGGTCACATCAAAGGTGGGGGTGGCAGGGTCCACCTTGCCGGTATCGGGGTGCAGGCCCGAGGGCAGGTCCAGGGCTATCAGCTTCAGCCCCGGCCTCTTCTTTTTCTCCTCCCCCACCTTTTCCAGGACGGCCCTGAAAAGGCCCTCCAGGGGCCGGAACCTCCCCGTGCCAAAGAGGGCATCCAGGACAGCATTGGCGGTGGCGAGGAAACGCCCCAGGACGGCCAGGTCCTGGTCCTCCTCCCCCCGGGCCCAGGGGACCTGTCGGCGGCGGCATTCCAGCAGGAGGGACTCCTCCGGGTCATCCCGGCCCAGGAGGTAAAGGGAGACCATTGCCCCACAGTCCCGGAGGTGTCGGGCTGCCACCAGGCCGTCCCCGCCATTGTTCCCCGGGCCCACCAGGACCAGCACCTCCCGGCCTGATATCTCCCCCGGCACCCGCGCCACCTCCCTGGCCACACCAAGCCCCGCCCTTTCCATGAGGGTGGAGCCATCCAGGCCCTGGGCCCCGGCCCTATTCTCTATCTCCCGCATCTCATGGGCGGTGACCAGCTTCAACGGCGGTTTCCTACCACCGAGGCTATGGCATACTCCCGGCAGTGGGACAGGGAGACCACCAGCTCCAGGCCGAGCCTTCTGGCCCGGGCCCTGGCCTTGCCCAAGAGCCTGAGGCGGGGCTCGCCCCTGGGGCCCCTGAGCACCTCAATCTCCCGCCAGCGCTGGGCCCCACCCAGGGCCTTCATCACCGCCTCCTTGGCAGCAAACCGGGCCGCCAGGGAGGCGGGCTTCTTTCGGCAGAGCTCCAGCTCCGCCGGCGTAAACACCCGCACCAGGAAGCGCGCCCCCCAGCGGCTTACGGCCATTTCTATCCGGCCCACCTCAATAATGTCCACCCCGACGGAGTTCATATCTATCCAAAGGTGGATTATACCACGCCTGCCACCCAAAAACGAACCATCCTTGTCTGACATAACGATAATTGTGCGAACTCCTTCCAGAGGAGGTTGTTGACATAAACTAGAGAAAATGGACGGGGGGCTGGGGTTGGAGCTTCTGGGCGACGAGTTCCAGGAGCCGGTCCAGGCCCCAGCCCTGGGTGGCGGAGATGAGGACGGTGTCTTCCCTGGCCCAGCCCTCCAGGTCGTCCCTGGGCCCGGCAAGCAGGTCCACTTTGTTGAGCACCAGGAGGCGGGGCTTGCCGGCCAGGCCCAGCTCCTCCAGGGTCTTTTCCACCGTCTGGTTCTGCTGGGGGGCGCTGGGATGGGTGATGTCCACCACATTGAGCAGGAGGTGGGCCTCCTCCAGTTCCTCCAGGGTGGCCCGGAAGGCCGCCACCACCGTATGGGGCAGCTTTCTGATAAAGCCCACGGTATCGGTGAGGAGGGCCTTCTTCCCCCCGGGCAGCTTGAGCTGGCGGGTGGTGGGGTCCAGGGTGGCAAAGAGCCTGTTCTCCACAAAGACTTCGGCCCGGGTGAGGGCGTTCAAGAGGGTGCTTTTCCCGGCATTGGTATAGCCCACCAGGGCCACCACGGGGACCCCCGTCTCCTGCCGCTTTGTGCGGTAGAGGGCCCGCTGGCGTCTCACAATCTCCAGCTCACGGCGGAGACGGGATATCCTGTCCCTGATGAGGCGGCGGTCGGTTTCAATCTGCGCCTCCCCCGGGCCCCGGGTGCCGATGCCACCCCCCAACCTTTCCAGGTGGCTCCACTGGCCGGCCAGGCGGGGCAGAAGATAGACAAGCTGGGCCAGCTTCACCTGGAGCTCCGCCTCCCGGGTGCGGGCCCTCTGGGCAAAGATATCCAGGATGAGGGCTGTCCGGTCCAGGACCTTCACCTTCAGCATCTCCTCCAGGTTACTCTGCTGGTGGGGGGAAAGCTCATCATCAAAGATTACGGTGTTGTAGCCTATCTCCCCCTGCCGGGCCTGAAGCTCCAGCAGCTTGCCCTTCCCCAGATAGGATGTGGGAGAAGGCTGGGAGAGGTGCTGGATGACCCTGCCCACCACCTCCCCACCGGCCGTGGCCACCAGCTGGCCAAGCTCGTCCAGGGAGCTTTCCACGGTCCAGCCGTCCTGATGTTTCCCCTGTTTCCCCCCCACCGCCACCAGCATCACCCTCTCCACCAGCTCCTCCCTTGTGTTTATGTCAACTCTCCTGTGTTTTATGTCAACTCCTCCACTTCTCCAGGCGGGAGATGCCCTCCTCCAGGTCCTCGTCGGAGAGGGTGAGGGAGAGGCGGACATACCCCTCCCCTGCCTTCCCGTAGCCCACGCCCGGGGTGACCACCACCCCCGTCTCCTCCAGGAGGCGGGTGGTGAAGGAGGTGGAGGTAAAGCCCTGGGGCACCCTCGCCCAGACATACAGGCTGGCCCTGGGGGCGGGGGCACGGAGGCCGATGCGGTTGAGGGTGGCCACCAGACGGTCCCGGCGATGCTGATAGACCTGGTTGTGGTCAGGGATACAGTCCTGGGGCCCCTCCAGGGCAGCTATGGCCATGTGCTGGATGGCCTGGGGAATGCCCGAGTCCAGGTTGGACTTGACCTTCATCAGGGCCTCCACCATCCCGGCATTCCCCACCACCATCCCGATGCGCCACCCGGTCATATTGTAGGTCTTGGAAAAGGAGTGGAATTCCACCCCTACCTCCCCGGCCCCCGTGACCTGGAGGAAACTCTCCGGCCGGTAGCCGTCAAAGGCCACCTCAGTATAAGGCCCATCGTGGCAGAGGGCCAGGCCGTATTTCCGGGCGAAGGCCACCGCCCTCTCAAAGAACTCCAGCCCCGCCACCGCCGCGGTGGGGTTGTTGGGGTAGTTGAGCCACATCAGCTTGGCCTTCCTGGCCACATCGGGTGGGATGGCCTCCAGGTCAGGGAGGAAGCCGTTCTCTTCACGAAGGGGCATGTAGTAAGGGGTGCCGCCGCAGAAGATGGTGCCCATAGAATAGACCGGGTAGGCGGGGTCGGGGACAAGGGCGATGTCGCCGGGGTCAATAAAGCACAGGGCGATATGTCCTATCCCTTCCTTGGAGCCAATGAGGGGCAGGACCTCCTTGCCCGGGTCCAACGATACGCCGAAGCGCCTTTCATACCAGCGGGCGATGGCCCGGCGCAGCTCCAGGAGGCCATCCGTCTCAGGATAGCGGTGGTTCCTGGGGTCCCGGGCCGCCTCGCAGAGGCGGTCAATGATGTGGGGAGGGGTGGGGATATCGGGGTCGCCGATGGCGAAGGATATGACCCTCTCCCCTCTGGCCCGCTTCTCCGCTATCTTCCGGGATATCTCCACGAAGAGGTATGGGGGCAGGTTTTCAACACGCCGGGCAAACTTCATAGCCAGTCCTCCGCTATTTCTCCTTCAAAGACCTGCTCCACATAGCCGGTGAGGTAGACATCGCCTTCTCCATCCCAGGAGAGGCCCAGAGTGCCCCCCGGCAGGCGGATACTGACTTCTTCCGCTACTTTGTCCAGGAGCCTGGCTGCCACCATGATGGCCGAGGCCCCGGTGCCGCAGGAGAGGGTCTCCCCCACCCCCCTCTCCCAGACCCGGGCCTCTATCTCCCGCCGGGAAACCACCCGGGCCACCTCAAAGTTGGTCCGCTGGGGGAAGAGGGGGTGGCTCTCCACCAGGGGGCCGAGCCGGGCCAGGGGGAAGGCCGATACATCTCCCCTGATAAAGGCCACGGCATGGGGGTTTCCCATGGACACCAGGCTCGCCCGCAGGACCCTCCCCCCCACCTTCAACTGATAGTCCAGGGCTTGTGTTATGTCAAGTGGCAAATCTGCGGGTATATCTTTGGGGGCGAGGCGGGGGGTGCCCATATTCACCCGGGCCCGGGCCACTTTCCCCCTTTGAAGGAAGGGGACAATGGTCTTTATCCCGGCCCTGGTCTCCACCTTGACACCGTCTCTTGGGGCCAGGCCGGCTTCCACGGCATACTTGGCGAAGCAGCGCAGGCCGTTGCCGCTGGTCTCGGCCTCGGAGCCGTCGGGGTTAAACAGGCGCATGGAAAGGTCGGCCTTCCTTGAGGACAGGACCAGGAGGAGGCCGTCGCCCCCCACCCCCAGCTGGCGGTGGCAGAGCCTCCGGGCCAGGGCAGGCCAGTCCCTCCCCGGCTGGCCCCGCCAGTCTACCAGGATAAAGTCATTCCCCGACGCCTGGAGCTTAACGAACCTCAAAGGCCTCCTTTACCAGGGCAAAGGCCCTCTCTACCTCGCCACCTCTTGCCTCCAGCCAGCTTATCCTGGGGTCATCCAGCCGGAACCAGGCGGACTGGCGGCGGGCAAAGCTGTGGGTGGCGTATTTGATGCGCTGGACCGCCTGGGGAAGGCCCGCCTCCCCCCGGAGATAGCCCATTATCTCCCGGTAGCCCACGCTGGAGAGGGCGGGGAGGGACGGGCTGTAGCCCTTGTCCAGAAGCGCCCTCACCTCCTCCACCCAGCCCCGGCCTATCATATCATCCACCCTCTTATCTATCCTAGCATAAAGCTCCCCCCGGGGGGCAGTGAGACCGATGATGAGAAACCTATAGGGGGGAGGCCTCTTCTCCCGGCCCCTGACCCCTGCCCGGGCCAGCTCCAGGGCCCGGATGGCCCGGCGGACATTCCGGGGGTCAATCCTGGAGGCAACCTCGGGGTCCATGGCCCTGAGCTCGTCAAAGAGGGGGCCGATGCCCTCCCTCCGGACTCTCTCCTCCATCTCCTGGCGGAAGGCGCTATCAGGGGGGACCCGGGGCACCTGCCACCCCTCCACCACACCCCAGATATACTGGCCGGTGCCACCGACCAGGATGGGGAGTTTTGCCCTTTGAAGTACCACTTCAATGGCCTGATAGGCGCGGGGCTGGAAGAGTGCCAGGCTGAATTCCTGGTCGGGGTCCACGATATCAAGAAGGTGATGGGAGACGAGGGCCCTGTCCTGGGGCCCGGGCTTGCCGGTGCCGATATCCATGTAGCGATACACCTGCCGGCTATCGGCGTTGATAATCTCCCCCCCCAGCTTTTGGGCCATCTCCAGGGCCAGGCGGCTTTTCCCCACCCCCGTAGGCCCCACCACCACCAGGACCGGGTTCATCGTGAGCGGATGGCCGA
>JAHKAY010000022.1 GCA_018825785.1 Chloroflexota bacterium
CAAAGGAGACACCCCAGGACATCATTTTGTCAATGTGCACTACGGCTGGGGTGAGCGCCCCATACTGCCCCATGGCGCATATGCTTATCGCTCCCTTTAGGGTCACCCCAGCTTTCATGGACAGGGTGATATCCCGAAGCAGTGAGGGGAACTCCGATTCCATCCGCCTCATCTTGCGGGTTTCCGTGAAGCTGAACAGGGCCGGGGGCAATATGGCCAGAAGCCCCATGAATATCAGCATATCCGTGAGAGAAACCCCCAGCAGTCTAGCGACCACGGCAAAAACCAGCGCTAGGCCAACGGATGCCAGGAAGAGGAGGTAAGGCTTCTGCCTGAAAGCTGCCAGGGGACTCCGGCGGAGCAGTTGCAGGTCCGATTGCCGCCGCTGCGCCTCTATGGCCAGAAGTATGGGGTCTCTTACCTCTTGTTTCATTTAGAGCCTGCCGGCGTTAACGAATCTATCAGGTAGAAAAAGCCGATGGAGCCTAAGGGTATCATCCCATATATTATGGCCATCAGCATCACCGGGCTGGTCCCACTCAACATGGCCATGGCCGAGAACATCACGATGATGAACAGGGGCCCCGCCACCAGCCCGGTAATGTACATCTCCGATACTATGCCCAGGGTATTGATGAAGTCGGCGAACTGCCTCCGGTTCTCCTCCAGGTTCGCCCTGGCCTTGCTCATAAAGTAATGCCCCATCTCAGTCCCGGAAAGGGTGGAGGTGACGGCCCCCTGGATAAAGGTCCTGAGCCGTAGGGAAGGGGTGGTGGCGGTGAGGTTCCTCAGGGCGGTTATGAAATCGAAGCCGAGAAGGTCCACATCCCTCACCACCTGCTTGGCCTCCATGCTCACTTCCCCGTAGTATTCCTGGGCATCGGCTAACTTCTTAAAGATGGTGTACGGGATCACCCCCACGGTGGCCATGGATGACATCCAGGCGATGGCGTAGGGAAGCTGGGCGTCTATGACTCTGGCACGTTCCCAGGCCTTGACCTGGGGGTAGTAGTAGAAGATGATGAACACCAGGGAGAAGCCGAGGATTAGCGCCAGGAAGACCATCAGGATATTGGTCACGATGTTGACCGGATGGTCCACAGGGAGCGATAGCCGTCGGGCGGCCACATCCAGGAGGACATGAGGGGGATAGGCCAGCCCTTCGGCAACCATCCAGAGGCTGAGGGGGAGGGGGGCAAAGGCGAGTGAGTAGAAAATAGCCATGGAGAGGTATTTCTCCACCGGAACGTACAGATGGGCCTTGAACAGGTCGGCGCGTCTAATTCCCCAGCCGGCGTAGCCGCCGAACCAGGCCAGGGCCTGCTTGTTTAGTCTCTGTATCATGCCACTCCCAGCCTCTCCGCCGTCCCACGGGGGTCCAGATTATACTGGAAGAAAAGCCGACTCAGCTCGTAGAAGTCGTTCGGGCCCTTCTCTTGCAGGTGCCGCAGGATGCGCACCCGCCGGGAGAACTCCTTCTCCACATCCTCCTTGGTGAGGGTAAGCTTCGCCATGATCTCTTGGAACACCTTGGATTCGCCGCTGAATTCAAATTCGTCAGGTCGCCAACCGAAAACCTCGTTGGTCTTCAGTCTCTCATTTGCAAAGTCAACCTCCAGCACCTCGAGGACCTTGAGACACCTTCTTACCCTCTTGGTGCCTATTCTGACCATGGCATGGAGGGCTATTATGTTCAGGCTGTCCAGGAGCATCAGGGGCACATCGATGGGGGGCTTAGTCAGTCTCCTCACCACGGCCTCAGCCGAATCGGCGTGAATGGTGGAAAAGGTAATGTGTCCGGTGGCCATGGCCTGGAACAGGATGTAGGCCTCCCTGCCCCGCACCTCCCCCACCAGGATATACTCCGGTCTCTGGCGCAGGGCACTTCTGAGGAGGGCGAACATATCTATGGAGCGCCCCTCCGCGTCGGCCTCCCTGGTGACGGCAGGGATCCAGTTCTCGTGAAGCAGGTTTATTTCCCGGGTGTCCTCAATGCCGACGATTTTGCTGCTGACCGGTATGAACATAGCGAGGCTGTTGAGCGTTGATGTTTTCCCCGAGGCGGTGCCGC